>NZ_JBEZIQ010000028.1:0-131543 GCF_040651155.1 Kitasatospora sp. NPDC048545 | reverse complement strand
AACAGGTCGATCACCGTGGCCAGGTAGAGCCTGCCGTCGCCGGTGTCGATCTCGGTCATGTCACCAACCCAGAGCACGTTCGGTGAGACCGCGTCGAAGCGGCGGTGCACCAGGTCACGGGCGGCCTTCCGCCAGCCCTGCCGGGTCAGCGACCGGCGCCGACGCGGGGGCTTGCGGCCCTGGAGCCCGAGTTCGGCCGTGATCCTGGCGACGGTGTTCTCAGAGACCTGCCAGCCCTCGGCCCACAGGTCGAGGGTGATCCTCGGCGAGCCGTACGTGCTACCGGACATGGCAAAGAAGTGGCTTGTCCGGTCCGCCAGTTCGGCCCGCCGCACCTCGCGCCTGGTCGGTTCGGCGGGGCGACGACGCCACTTGTAGAACCAGGACTCGGACACTCCCAGTGCCCGGCAGGTGATCGTGTGCGGGACGCCGTGCTCGGCCCTCTGGCCGGCGATGAAGCCCGTAACCGTCACTTCGTCGCCTCCTTCACCCACGGGACCACCGATCGCTTGAGGACATCGCGCTCCATCCCGAGCTCGGCAATCTCCTTGCACTGCCTGGCGTTCTCCTCGCGCAGCCCGGCGCAGTTCGTCGCGCTCGGATTCACCCAGGCCCCCGGCCGCCTCCGCGTCCGCCTTGGTCCGAGCGCGGTGGACCCAGTTCTGCAGCGTGCTCTCGTTCACGCCCAGGTCCCGCGCGACCTCCGCGGCCGACCTCCCGGTCTCCGTCACGATCCGCACCGCCCCCGCGCGGAACTCCGCATCGTACGAGCGCCTCTTCCGCGTCATGACCCTCAACTTCCCCTCTGGTCACGACTCCACGCTACGAGGGGAATGTCACCTCGTCTCCGGCCGGCAGATCCTGCACGAAATCTGGGGTCCCACCGCAGAGAAGCGGAGCCACTACCTGCGCGTCTACCTCGCCGGCCTGCGCCGCAAGCTCGAACCCGACCCCGCCCACCCCCGTCACCTGATCACCGAGGCCGGCATGGGCTACCGCTACGAGCCCTGACCCTCCCGCGGGAGCGCCAGGTCCGAAGGCAGTGCGCCGAACGCGTACGGCCCGTCCGGCAGATCAACGGTGTTGGTGCAGCCCAGGGCCTTCTCGGCGGCCCGGTGGGCGAACGCCACCGCCAGCTCCGCGGTCTTCTGCCGGCCCGGGGCTGGGTCGGAATTGCCTTGAGCGTTCTGGACCGCGGCCGTCGCCGCGTAGTACCAGGTCCGCTCCGTGCCATCGGCGCCCGACCTGGTCACACAGGTGAAGCGGACAACGGCCGCGCGGTCGCCGGCCTCACCCCCCGGGAACGACTGGGCGTCCGCCGGTACGTCCTTCCGTTCGAGGGTGGTTCGGCCCTGTTCGTCGCCCGCGCCGCTCACCCTGACGCTCAGGTCCCGCCGGTGCTCGCCGTCCACGAAGCAGGACAGGAGGTCCGGCAAGGTGGACCCGCCCGGAATGAACGTGGTGTCGACCCGGACCTGTCGGGTGGACCCCAGGGACGCGGCGAAGCGCGGGTCGCCAAGGGTTCCCCGGCACTCGCCGTGTGAGAGGTCCACGGCCGGCGGGTGCTGCACGCCCTGGTCGAGGTGGCGGTGCCAACCGTACAGGCCGGCGCCGAGGCCGACCACGACGGCAGCGGCCCCTGCCGCCCATCGGAGACGGTTCACTCGCACCCCATGTTCATCTCGTTCGGCAGGGCGGACTTGGCGAGGTCCTCGAAATCGGCCCGGTCCGCCTCCGGCCGGCCGACCCGGGCGGCCTCGCCCGGCACGACCCGCAGCAGCACGTGGTGGAACGCGTTGGGGCGGGGGCAGTACTCCACGACGGCGGCGCCCCGCGCCCAGGCGGCCGAGGCACTGCCGGCCCCGAAGCTCTCCGCACCGCTCTGCTGGGCCGGCTCGAGAGGCAGTACGGCGCGTCCTACGTGGCGGTCGGCGGTGACGGTCAGGGCGGTCCGGCCGTCCACCCGGATCGTGCAGGACTCCGACGCTCCGTCATCGCCCAAGCCATGAACACGTTCCTGGATGTCCTGCCGGCCCGGGGGCAGCAGTCGACCGAGCGGCGTGTCGGGCCCGGTGGGCAGCCCGCACAAGGTCGTCGCCCTGCTTCCGTCTCCGTCCGGTTCGTGCGCCCGCCAGTCCAGGTAGCCGACGACACCGGTCGCCGTGAACGCCACCACCAGTCCCCCGGCGAGCAGCGCCGCCTGGTACCTCCGCATGCCCGTCACCCCTTCCCGTTGGCGGTGCTGTTCGCCACGGCACCCACCGCACCGCCCTGGGCGGCCTGGTGCCCGGCATGGGTGGCGAGCTGATTGATCTGGTCCATGCTCAGGCCGCTCCCGACTGCCGCGTCCCGAACGGCCTGGGCCGTGCTGATGCCGCTCGCGTTGCGGCCCTCGTCCGCCTTCTGGCCCGCCTCGTCCTGCGCCGCCGCGAGGGTGTCCTGGTGCGTGCTGTCCACGATGCTCTGCAGCATCTGGCCGAAGACGAAGTCCCCGGCCGCGCCCGCGCCCGGGACCACCGCGGTGGCCTGGTAGACCACGGTGTCGAACGCACCCCGGGCCCACGACGCCCCGTCGACCACCGCGTCGTTGTAGGCCTTGTCCGAGGCGGCGTGGTCCTTGAACACGGCGTCCGCACGCGCTTCGTTGAGGATCCCGGCGATGGCGCCACCCGAACTCGCCGCGTTGTCCACCGGGATGGCGAGCTTCGTGGTGTCGGTCTCACCGCCGGCGAACGCCGTGTGGATGAGCGCGGTGGTGTACGCCTGCTGGGCGTTGATGACGCTGCCGTACGCCTCCGGATCGCGGCCGAGCTGGTTGAGGACGGCACGGACGTGGGAGGTGTCGAGGTTGGCGGGCGCCCCGTTCACCGGCAGGGTGCTGTCGAACTTCGAGAAGGAGTGCTGGACGTCCCCCATGTAGTCGGCGACCAGGTGACCAAGGCTGGGGCGCAGCGCGGCGAGCGGGGCGTCCTTGCCGGTGATCCGGGCCAGGCTGCCGCCGTCCTTGCTGTGGCCGAACTCGTCCATCACCTTGGCCATGACCTCGGCCTGGTCCGCGCGGTGTCGGAGCGGAGGGTTGGGCGTCTCGTCGTACGGGTGGCCGCTGGTGGCCGCCTCCAGCGCGTGGCCGAGCGCGGCCGGCCCGCTGGCCAGGGATTTCGCCTGGACGTCCTTGTCGTAGGAGAGGGTGTCCGGTTTGAACTCCTTGTCGTGCGCCAGGTAGTGGAGGTAGTCGGCGGGCTTTGGGCTTTCCGTTCGGGTTGACCGTGCCGTCGGTGTTGTAGGCGGTGGGCTGGTCGTGGAAGAACTTGGTGGCCGCCTCCGGGCTGTGGCCCAGTGCTTCCAGGATTCCCGTGAGCGGCTGGTAGCCCGCTGCCCCGTCCTGGCCGGCGATGTTGAAGATTCCCCGCTTGTCGCCCCCGAAGTCGGGCCAGAACGGCCTCGTCCGGTTGGTGTCCTTGGCGTCGAGCTGGACGACGTGCTCGGCGATCGGGTCGAGGAAGTGCGGGTCGTAGTTCCCGGTCCGCAGGATGCCGGCCAGCACCTGGTACCCGCGGGGGATGTACGGTCGGGTGCCCATCCCGACCAGCGGTTCCTCGGACAGCAGCTCGCAGCCCGCCTTGCGCAGGTCGGCTTCCCACTGGTCCGACAGGTGCGGCTGGTTGGAGGTTCGGGTGGCCGTGGCCAGGGTGGTGCCGAGGTTCTTCTGCAGGTCCCGGTACTGCTGCAGGCGGGCGTCGCTCACACCGTCCACGCCGGAGTCGGCGCCGACCATGTTGTCCCAGAAAACCAAGAGGCCCTTCGGCCCGACCGTCTCGTAGAACCTGGTGGTGAACACCGGGTCGCCGCCGTGGGCGGCCAGCAGGCTGTTGAGTTCCAGGAGTTCGGGGTCGGTGAGCTGCCCCTGGCGGCCAGCTGGGCGGCGCGCTTGGCGTCCGCCTCGGGGCCGCCTCCGACTGCCTGGGCGTTGAAGGAGCCGTCCTTATCGGTGGTGGCGTCGGCGCGCAGGGCTAAGCAGGCCCGCTGGTCGGCCTCGGTGGCCTCCCTGAGAACATTCCCGATCCGGTGCTGGAAGCCCTCGGCCTTGGCGCGGCACTTGTCCTGGTAGGTCCGCGACGCCTCCGGGTCGTGCGCGGTCGCCTTGTCCGGCGCCGGCCAGCTGACCGTGCCGCCGTCCTGGCTGACGGTGTATCCAGCGGCCGTGATCTCCGCGACGACCGCTGCAGCCTTGTCCTTGGCGGCCTGGATGTCCTTGGCCGCCCCGCCCAGTACGGAGGCGATCGCGGAGGCCTCGGTCGCAGCGGCGCCAAGCTGGTCGTTGCCGCGCTGGAGGGCGGGCTTGGCCAGTTCCGGGCTCTTGCCGGTCCAGCCCGAGCCGTTGATCTTGGCGACGACGACGCTGTTCCACTCGCCGTCCATCGCCCTGAGCTTCGTCGCGATCTGCTCCCAGGAGGTGGCGGCGGCGGTGAGCACGTCCACCTTGGCGTTGCTCAGATCGTGCAGGTCGACCATGGTGCACTCCCCCCGTCAGCCCTGGAATCCGGCGGCCGCGGCCGAGTTCGTGGACTGGTAGTTGTGGACGCTCGTCCGGAGGTTCTGGGCGAGAGCGCCGATGACCTTGGACAGCGCCAGGATCTGCTTGTCCCAGGTGGTCGACGCCTCCTTGCACGCCGCCCCCACGCCGAAGCCCGGGAGGCCTGCGGCGACCGCCGTCGTCTTCTGGTCGGCGCCCTGGCATTCGCCGCTCAGTCGGCAGTTGATCTGCTCGGCGTCCGTGGCGGCTGCGGTCAGTTCCCCGAGCTTGACCGAGAATCCACCGCCGGCGCCGGCCGGCGACTCGGCCGAGTTGAGCCGGGTCCGCGCCGCCTCCTGGCGCTGGGCCTGGGCCGTCAGATTGCCTTCGGCATCGTAGGCCCACGGGTTCATCATCCGGTCGAACGCGGTCCCGCGGTCGGACATCGTCCGCCACTCCCCTCAATGCGCACCGGACGCTCGGTCCGGTGCCCCCATGAGTAACCGGGCGAGCGTACCGACCGGTAACCTTCGCGTGCGCCCGACCGGTGAAATCACAACGGATCATTGACGGGCGGGAACGCCGGACGCCTGGCCGCGCGCCAAGAACCGGGGGTGGCTCCGAGCTGTGACCGGATCGTCCGTCTCCCCGGCCCACCGGCCGGGGAGACGAACCGCGATGTCGCGCTCTCGCGAGGGCGGTCAGCTGGGGTCGACGACCTGGGTGACGGTGAACCGGTTCAGGCTGTCGGGGTTCAACCGGTGGCCCTCGACCACCAGGTACTGATCCGCCCCCGCCCGTAGCACCTGGGTCTCCTTCGCCGTCGGCGCGAAGTCGGGGTGTTGGCCGCGGGCCGCCTCCAGTGCGAACGCTCGAGCCTCCCCCAGGGACATCGGCTCGGAGGTCCTGATCTCGGCGCCGAAGCGGTTCTTGGTCAGGCCGATCTCGACCACGACAACGTGGTTGCTCATGATTCCTTCTGCTTCCTTCCGTGTTGATCAATCCGTCAGTCCGTCAGCAGAAAGGTCCCCAGGCTGATCACCCCCGAGACCACCGCGATCGCGGCAAGGGCTCTGGATAGGTCCACGACCACTCTCCACAGCGCCCGCAGCGGCCACGCCTCGCCCGGCGCGCCGCCCGGCGGGGCGCGGCCGGCTCGACGGCCTGCGCGACGTGGGCCGCACCGGCGCTCCTGCTCACGCGAACTCGCGCAGGCGGGGCCGTACCCCCACCGCGGTCAGGGCGAGCGCCGCCGCCAGGGCCGCCGCACCCAGCCCGGCCGTGGCGGCGTCGAGGTCGTCGTCGGTGACGGCGACGGCTCCGTCGAAGGCGCGCTGGTTGATCGCTTGGTTGTCGTCGAGGGCGGCGCTGAGCGCGTCGAAGTCGGCGTTGGACTGGCCCGCGGTGGTGCCGGTGTCGAACGTGACGGCCTCCTTGAGCTTGCCCTGGGCGTTGAGCTCGCGGATCTTCCGGTCGTCGCGCTGGTACTGCTGGAACGCGTTCAACACCCGTTCCGCAGCCTCCTGTTCACCGGCGAAGGTGATGTTGCGCAGTTCGTCGCCGAGGTATCCGCCGAAGCCCACCTGGCCGTGGTCGGCCCGGTGCCGGTCGGCCAGCGCGGCGAGCTTGTCGTTGTACGAGGCGAGGGTGGCACCGTCGACCCGGGCGAAGGACTGGGTCTTGTCGAGGAAGCTCTGCTCGTACGCGGCCGCCCCGGGACGGGGACGTCTCCTTCGGCTTCGACCAGTTGGTGGAGATCGCCATCCGCGCCCTCTCCCCCGCCGTCAACGACACCTTCACCGCGCTGACCTGCATCGACTGGCTGAGTCACTGCCTGTGCCGGATCACCCGTGGCTGGCACCCCCAGCGCGTCCACGCGACCAGGCCGGCCGCATCCGCGTCATCGCCTACCAGGCCGATTACGACCGCCTGGTCCAACGCGCCTTCGAGAAGATCCGCCAGTGCTCGGTCGGCATGCCCGCCGTGATGATCCGCCAGTTGGACGCGCTGTGCCGGGTCATGGAGCAGACCACGATCCCGCACCGGCGCGAGGCCCTGATGGAGCAGGGCGCGATGATCTGGCGAGGCTGCGAAGCGACGGTGCCCGAGCCGGCCGATCGCGAGGACGTGCTGCGCCGCTACGAGGCACTGCTCGCACTCCACCGGGCAGCGGATTCGCCGGTGGAGGCCGCAGGGATGGGCGCGCCCGCACCCCTGGCTTCAACGGCTCCGATATCAACCTGACGACCACCCAGTTCTGCCGTCATTTGGATGCCGTAAACACTCCGTCAGGGGTGCGTCAGGGAAAGGGGCGAGCCACACCGACAGCCCTAGCATCCAAAGATCGTCTTCCGTGGACGAACGTCATCTGTCCAACGATCGGGGTAGCTTCACCATGCACGCTTTCTCACGCCATCGGGGCACGCTCGTCCACCGCGCCATAGCCGGCACCATGCTGTCCGCGCTGGCCGTCACGGGCCTGGTGGCCGCCCCACAGCGGGCAGCGGCAGCCGACTGCTCGGGACAGTCCACCGTCGGCGGCGGCAACTGCACCACTGCCCTGATCAACGCCGTGGGCGACGAGGTCAGGCTCTTCGTCAACGCGGCCCACATCGCGAAGTCCGACAACGCCCGGTTCACCCAGGACGCGGCCGGCAAGCTCAGCACCCTGGCGCCCGGCTACAACATCATGGTCTTCAAGTACGACGGCACCGACGCCTACGACACCAAGTGGTTCGTCAACCCCTACACGGCGAACATGAACTCGGTGGTGGTCGACACCACCGTCAAGCTGGAGCACCATGACTCGGAGGGCGGCCCACTCGGCTACGACGACTTCCGGATCTGGATCTTCGCGGGCGACTCGACCTTCACCAACATGGGCGACGGCGGCTACGTGAACTGGGCCTTCGTCGGCAACGACAGCGACCGGAGCGTGGTCCGGCACAGGTCGTGCGGGTGGGCCGCCTGCGACCACACAGACCGGATCATCCACTTCCCGGGCCGGACCGTCCCGGGCACCAGTTCGGGCGGTCCGGCCGACCCCGGCGTTCCGGCCACGCCCGGCATACCGGTCATCGTCCCGGGCGTCCCGAAGGACCCCGGCACCCCGCTCGACCCCGGCGTCCCGGCCACTCCGGGTCTTCCGCTCAACCCAGGCGTCCCCGCGACCCCGGGCGTTCCGGCCCACCCCGGCGCGCCCTCCGGCGGCGTCAGCGGCACGCTCCACCCTCGGGTGAAGAACGGGCAGGGCGTCGCCTCCACCGGTTCGAACGCGGGTGCGGCGGTGATCGCCGGTGGCGGCAACGGCAGCGACTCCGCTTGGCTGTTCACTCCGATCGGCGGCGGCCGTTACAAGATCACTAGCGCCGCAACCGGTATGGCCCTCACCGAGAACACCCACAGCTACCTCGCCGAGACCCGGCCCTGGAGCGGCGCCGCCGAGCAGAAGTGGGAGATCGCCGGCCAGAGCGGCGGCCGGTTCCAGATCCGGATCAGCGCCGACGACTGCCTGACGTACGACGAGACCTCCAAGGCCCTTGGCGTCTGGACCTGCAACAACGCCTGGCCCCAGCAGTGGAGCCTCCAGTCCTGAACGAGAGCTGGGAGCACGAACTCCCGGTCAACTGAACAGCACCTGCCGAACCGGCCAGGCGGGCCGGTTCGGCAGGTGCTGCTCTACCCCGTGGACGTCGTCGGGCTGCGCCGGGCCGGCCCCGCCCGGATCCTCACCCTGGCGGGCGGCTCCGAGCTCAGCGCCGAGGCGGCGAGGCGGCGAGGCGGCGAGGTTCATCCTCACCAGGTTGGCTTCGTGGGCGGGCGAGGACCCCCCGGCCATCGCGCTCATGCACCGCTACCGGGCAGGCGTCTGACGCTCCGCCACGGCCGCGTGGCCCGCCAGAATCCACAAGGCGCAGCCGGGCGGCCTGCCAGGCCCAAGACTGCGGATCCTCTCAACTGACGCCATGTCAATTACGCGTAAGTATCGGATCATCGCCCAGTGTTGGCCAGCCTGCGGTGGCACCATGGAGGCCGGTGCGCCGACGAACGGAGAGTCCGGTGAGCAGTCTCAACAAGGGTCTGGAACGGGTCGAAGTGGGCCTGATGTGGGATCCGAGTCCCGCAGGCTCGGTGCCCCACGACCTGGACCTCGTCGCAGCGACGTACACCGAGGACGCCCCATCCGGCGCTCCCGCCTACCTGGTGCATTTCGACAGCCGCTCTCCCGATGGCACGATCACGCTCAGCAGGGACAGCCGTGACGGCAAGGGCCTCGGTGTCGACGAGCTCCTGATCCTGGAACTCGACCGCTTGGCGCACCGCTACGTCCGAGTGGTCGTGGGCGTCGCCATCCAGCAGCACAACGGCCGGCTGACCTTCGCAGGCATAGCCCACCCCGCTGTACGGATCCGCAACAGGCACGATGAACTCGCGGCGGTGGACTTCACCGAGGTCGGCGAGGCAACGGCTGCGAGGGTCGCGGAATTCGTCCGGGACGATTCAGGAGCCTGGGGATTCCATGCCGGCGTCTTCGGCTTCGATGCCGATCCGGCGACCTTCGTGACGGTCATGGGCAGTTAGGGAGCTGCCGCGCCCCGACGGAGTATCCGGCGGCCGGCACGTCGGCGACACAGCAGCCGGCCGTGATCGTGCCGAGCGTGGCGCCTTCAAGAGCGAACCCGCGCTCCAGCAGAGCCTGGCGGCTCATGGGATTCGAGTTCGTCATACGGGACAGTCTGGCCGACACAACATCGCCACGCAGGCCCGCTCCCGACCGAGCGTGTACGGGAGGTCGCGATGCCACCACCCCGTGACAGTGGTTCAGCTTCGCGCGGCCCGGCGGTTCAAGGCGATGCGGCGCGCGTCCGACCGGCAGTCGCACTGCGGTATCGTCCGCCCCGATGCACCAGGTCTGCGGCCCCGCAGCCCGCACGGAGGAAGAACCACCATGGCCGATCGCGGCGCAGCACCGCAGCCGCCGGATGCCCATCGTCCGAGCATGCGGGACACGGCGCGCCTCGCGCTGGTGATCGGCGCCCTCGGGGATCGTCACGCTCGATCGCCCGGCGGGCCGGCTGCTGCCAGGACCAACCGTGCCGCTTCAGCAACTGCCAGGTCCCCTCCACCGTGTAGCTCACGTGGAACAGGCGGCCGATCAACGTCTTCACCCGCGCGAGTGTCCACCGCTGGTCCGCCCACCCGTGGACCAGCGGCCCACGCTCCAACTCCCGTTCCAGCCGGGTGATCTGGGCATCGGACAGCTTCGGACGACCGGGCGAGCCCTTCGAGGCGATTCCCGTTGCGCCGCCCTCGCGCCACTGCCGGCGCCAGCGCTCCACCGAGCGCACACTCACCCGCAGCGCGGCCGCGATGTCCCGGCTCTTCTCCCCGGTCTCGAAACGTTCCACCGCCTGCTGCCGGATCCGCTCCCGCGCGGCCCTCTCCGCGTCGGTCAGACCGCCGCCCTGTGCATACCTCACAGCACACGACTACCGGGGCCAACCCTCCGCCGGCAGGCGAACGCTATTGCTTCACCCATCCGAGCGACATCACGGATTCAACTTCAGTACTACGCAACAAGGCCGGGCCCGTCGCACTGTGTGCGTCGGGCCCGGCCTTCGTGTTGGTTTGGTCAGCAGTCGATGGCGGTGTCGACCTCGATTCGTCAGCGGTGAGCGGGTCGTGATCACCCTGGCGTTTTGCCCGTAATGGCCCCGTTAATGGAACGCCGGGCACTCACCTGCCGACGCGAACCCCTCGACCGGACGCTGATCTGGAACCAGCGCCATCTCCTGCACGTACTGCGGGAGTTCGAGGACCACTACAACACCCACCGCCCACATCACGCACTCCACCAGGACACGTCGCTGACACCACGGCCCGTCCCGATCGCCGATACCGGGCGGATCGCCCGGCTGGACGTCCGCGGACGCGACCGTCTCGGCGGCACCCTCCACGAGTACCGACATGCCGCATGACCTGCACGGACAGACTTGTCGGTACCCGCAGGGGCGGCGCGCGCCGGAAGACCCCCGGCAGGGGCCGTACCATGCGCCGTCCGCCGTGCCAAGCGGCGCCGCCGTACCGAGAGGTCGGCGATCAGTCCGCCGTGGCGATCAGCGGCTGGAGCAGGATGTCGGGTTGGGCGCGCTGGAAGGCGTTCAGGTGCCACTTGTCGGCGAACAAGGCCAGCAGCACGCCATCCGAGCGGCGGGTGAGCACCTCGCCGTTGGTCAGACGGGCTTTGGCCAGGGCTGCGGCGCCGTCGGCGTCGGTGATCCGGGCCAAGCGGTAGGAGAGCTGGTCGAGGGCGATCGGGGAAGAGAACTCGTGCTCCATCCGGTGCAGGATCACGTCGAACTGCATCGGGCCGACCGCAGCCATGACCGGCGCCTGGTCGCCACGCCGGTCGGAGACCAGCACCTGGATCACGCCTTCCTCATCGAGTTGGGCGACGCCCTTGCGGAACTGCTTGGAACGGCTGATGTCCTTGGGCCGTGCCACCGCGAAGTACTCGGGGGCGAATGCGGGCAGCGGGGGAAACTCGGTCTTCTTGCCGGTGAAGAGGGTGTCGCCGACCCGCAGCGCGCTCGCGTTGATCAGGCCGACCACGTCGCCGGGGTACGCGGTGTCGACCACGGTGCGCTCGGCCCCGAAGACGGTGTGTGCGTACTTGGTTGCGAAGGAGCGGCCGCTGGCCGCGCGGGTGACGTGCATGCCGCGCTCGAAGACACCGGAGCAGACTCGGACGAAGGCGATCCGGTCGCGATGGGCCGGGTCCATGTTCGCCTGGATCTTGAACACCAGACCGGAGAACTCCTCGCCGACCTCGCGGCTGCCGCCCTTGGCCAGCGGGCGGGGCCCGGGAGCCGGCGCGAGGTCGACCACGGCGTCCAGCAGGGGCTTCACACCGATGTTGGTCAGCGCGGCGCCGAAGAAGACCGGGCTGATCTTGCCGGCCTCGAAGGCCTCCTGGTCGTAGCCAGGGCCGGAGGAGAGCACCAGCTCCAGTTCCTCCAGCGCGGTCGTCCAGGCTTCGCCCTCCTTCTCGGCGGCCTTCTCGGAGGTGAGCTGCTCCTCGAGGGCGGCGTGCGTGCCGGCCGGCACCTTGGTGTAGCGCAGCATCTGCTCGGTGTTCCCCGCTTCGACCAGGCCGCGCAGGTTGCCGGCGCTGCCCACCGGCCAGACGACCGGGACGGGGGTGATCCCGAGGTGCGTCTCGATGTCCTCGAGCAGGGTGAGTGCATCCCGGCCGCGCCGGTCCCACTTGTTGATGAAGGTGATCACGGGGACGCCGCGATGGCGGCAGACCGCGAAAAGCTTGCGGGTCTGCTCCTCCAGGCCCTTGGCCGCGTCGACCAGCATGATCGCGCAGTCGACGGCGGCCAGCACCCGGTAGGTATCCTCGGAGAAGTCGGCGTGGCCGGGGGTGTCGACCAGGTTCATCACGTGGTCGCGATAGCCGAACTGCAATGCGGCCGAGGTCACCGAGATACCGCGCTCGCGTTCCAACTCCATCCAGTCGCTGGTCACGCCGCGTCGGTCACCCTTGGCGTGCACCGCACCGGCAGAAGTGATCGCCCGCGCGTGCAGCGCCAGCGCCTCGGTGAGCGTGGACTTTCCCGCGTCCGGATGGCTGATCACGGCGAAGGTCCGTCGGCGGCCGGCCTCATGAAGGACCTGCGGGACGGGGACGGACTGTTCGGTGCTCACGGGTTTCCTCGGGTACGCATCGGCAGCAGGCCGGGTGACGCCTCTCCGTACCTGGTGAGCCGGGGATCAGGTCCGCAGGCCCAAGAAGCGATAATAGGCTGCTGGCGTGGTGAGTCGGCCCGGGGCGCGGTGCCGGGATTGCTCCCGGTCCGTTTCCCCGGACCGCTCTCCGAACCCGCCGTGCCGATCTCTCGCCAACGGGCTCTCCACGGTTCCTGCCGTCAGGCGGGGTTCGCAGGAGGCCACGGGGACGGGATCTTGTTGCCCCGGTAGGTGTAGCGGGAGACCGTCACACCCTCGATCCGGAAGTACTCGACCCCGTCGGCCGCGATCCTCCACCGCCCGGAGGCGGCGAGGTGTCGGCGGACCTGTCCCCAGTTCCAGCCGTGACGTGCCCTCAGCATGTGGACCAGCCTCCACCAGGTGAAGTCGTCCAGTTTGCTGAAGGTGTGCTTGGCCACGGCGTACTTGAAGTAGTTGGCCCATCCGCGCATGATCTGACCGAGCCTGACCAGAACCGACGCGAAGTCCTGCTGCGATGTCTTGTGCGTCAGGGCACGAATCTTCGCCTTCAGCGACCGGAGGGGCCTGACCGCGATGAAGGTGTAGACGTACCACTTGTCCGTCCCCCTCTTGCGCTTCCACCGGATGCGGAAGCCGAGGAAGTCGAACCCGTCGCCCAGGTGGACCACTTGGGTCTTGGCCGGTGACAGCCGCAACCCGAGCGGAGCCAGCGCGACGGCGACATCTTCGCGTAGCGCCTCGACGTGCTCGCGCGAGCCGTGCACCAAGATGACGAAGTCGTCCGCGTAGCGCACCAGCCGCCACGTCGGTCGCCCCTTGGCGCGCCGGTAGTCGCGTTTGCCGTGGGTCGACATTGCCCCGCCAGGCTTCCACGGCCCCATCACGTGCTCGTCGAGCACGCTCAGAGCGATATTGGCCAGCAACGGCGACAAGATGCCACCCTGCGGTGTGCCGGTCAACGTGTCCTGATTCTCACCGAGTTCCGTGAGGATCCCGGCCTTGAGGAACGCCTTGACCAACGCCAGGACACGCTTGTCCTTCATCCGCCGACGCACCCGGTCCATCAGGGCCGCGTGGTCGATCGAGTCGAAGCACGCCTCGATGTCCGCATCCAGCACCCAGCGGTAGCCGCGGGAGCCGAAGTGGTGGATCTCGGCGATCGCGTCCTGGCACGCGGGGCATATATCCGTTATGGGAGTTCTGGCACCTTCCAGGCGCCGTGCGGCGAAGCGCCGCTGGCCCGCTTACGCGCTGGCTGCGGCTGCGGCTGCGGTGACGGCTACGGCGGTGACCGGCGCGCGAGCCTTGGATCCCAACAGCACCTGGTACGAAACCTTGTCCAAACCTCCATGGCAGCCACCCTCGTGGGCGTTCGGTGCAGTATGGACCCCCTTGTACGGGAGCATCGCCTTCGCCGCCGGGCACGCCGCGAACCGGACAGGTGGCGGCGAGCGCCGTCGGCTGGTCGGGGCACTGGCTGCAAACCTGACCCTGAACGCGTCCTGGAACTGGCTGTTCTTTGCCGCCAGGAGCCCCCGGGGCGGTCTCGTCGGCACTGCCCTCCTTACCCTGAGCACTCTGGACGTCCTGCGGGTGACCGCCCGCGTCGACCGGACCGCCGCGACGGCCCTGACCCCCTATGCGGCCTGGTGCGCCTTCGCCACCACCCTCAACGCCGACATCGTCCGCCGGAACGGCGGCTGCCGATAAGCCGTCCGGCCTGACGGCCGGCAGCTTCCGCGCCTTCCGGAGCCTCCGATGCCGCTCCTCACCACGGCACGGCCGCGGCTGTCGACTCCGGGGCCAAACAGCGATGGCTCACATCGAAGGGCTTCGGGGTCGAACCAGTGGTCCGCGGCATGCGGGTCCGACAGTGCATCCGGAAGGACGGCCGTGGAGCGCGGGTCGTCAGCGGGGAGCGGGGCGAGGGCGGCGCAGGCGCGGATCGCCGGATCCGGGTCGGTGAGCCGGTCACTGGGGTTGGTTCTTGCTGATCCGGCAGGACTCGAACCTGCGGCACGCCGCTTTGGAGACGGCTGCTCTTCCAACTGAGCTACGGACCAGTGCGTTGCCGAGGAATCGGACCTCGCTATCCCTAAGGGAGCAGGGGTTACAGCCCCGCTTGCGTCCCAGCGCTCAACGCTTGGTGATGCACCGATCGTAAGAGGCTTCCGGCGGGCAGTGCGAGCGAATATCCGGTGTGTGCCTGGCGCGAGACGGAGGAACCGTTGTCCATCGTGGCCAGGTCCACGCCCGCACGCCAGCCCGGGACATAGCCGTGCCTCGGGGCGAAGCCGTCGAGCACGATGTCGAGCAGCGCCAGCGCCCGGCAGCGGGCACGCAGGACGCCGGGGTCGGGAAGCACAGTCACGAGCTCGTGAACGTTCATGACGGTCTTTGAACAGGCCGCCGCCGACAGCCGGACGATCGAGCGCAGTCTGCGCCTCAGGGCAGGAGCCCGGTCATGACATCGGCGGGGAGGGAAGGGTTGGCGGCGGCCGCCGTCACGACCTGCCAGTCCTCGTCGGCCAGCAGGCCGACGAGGACTGCGGAAGGGATCTCTGGACGCGCGGCGGCGACGCGGCGAGCCTGCGGGTCCGCCAGACATGCGAGAAGCGCCGCGAGCGAGGCGTTCGGGTGGCGGGCGATCTCCCGGAAGGCCTTGCGCGCGGAGACGGGCTGATGGGTCAGTCCCTCCAGGACGAGCGCGGTCGCGTCAGGGTTCGTGGCGGCCTTGGCGGCCACGCGAAGACCGTGACGGTCGATCATGGCGAGCAGTTGGTCCTCGGTGAGACCCTGGTGCGGGGCGATTGCTTTGAGGACCTTCGCGTCGCAGTCGCGGACGAGCATGTCGCGGATCGCGTCCGGCAGGTCCCGGCGCAGGGCGATCAACATGCGCAGGGTCGGATCGGCGGCCGTGGCGAGGTCAACAACCTCCGCAGGCGTGGCCGCGGCGATGCGTGGGAGCAGCGGAGAGCCGAGTTTGGTGGAGCGGGTGAGCTGTGCCAACACGTCCAGCGGCAGGCCCGGGTGGTGTGCGAGGGACCGCTGGACGTCGTGGCCGTGGTCCTGGGCCAGCCTGCGGACCATGGCCTCGTCTATCGACGGGTTCTTCGCCAGTGCCGCGCGGACCCACGGCACAGGGTCCCCGGCCAGTTGCGCGTAGGCGTGCCGCGGCAGACCCTCGCGTGCGGCGACGAGTTCACGCAGCAGCGCCGACGGGTGGTCGGCGAACCGGGCCACGGCCGGCGCCGGGGTGGCCGCGTTGTGCAGCGCCTGCCACTGAATGTCGTGCACGGCGGACTGATGGGATCCATCACACGCGTCCCCGGGCAACAGCACGCAATCGCCATGAGGGCAGTCCGACGCATGGACGAAGGGCACCTCCTCCTGGTCGCAGACTCGGCAGAACCGCACCGCAGGCAGGCCTTCGCCGGTGAGCAGTGCCGCCAGCAGCTCCGCTGGCGCCGCCTCGTTGCCGGCGACCGCGCGGCGGACCTCTGCATGCGGATGGCACGCGAGTTCGGCGGCCAGGTACGTCGGGGCCCATCGGGCGAGTTCGGCGACGACCCGGGTGTCGGGGTCGTCGGCGAGGCTTCGGGCCACGTCCGGCTGGAGCCCGGGACACGCGGCCAGCTTCTCCCGGTGTTCCACGCACGGATCTGCGGCAAAGTGCCGGGCCCACTGTGGCAGGCCGGTCCCCTGGTCGAGCAGGGCGAGTGCGGCGAGCGGCTGGGAGGCCGGATCGACATCCTCCGGCTGCAGCCGGCCGCCGTAGGCGAGCTGGACGGCAACCGTGTCGGATCGAGCTGCCAGCGCGCGGACCCGATCGCGGTCCAGGTCCGGACGCAGCGCCAGCTCACCTGCGAGCTCCTCGTCCGCAGCGTCGATCAGCCGGTCGACCAGGACGGGCGGGAGGGCGGGGTTCACGGCGAGGCCGAGCAGCGCGGGATTCACAGTGCGTCATCCTGCTGTGCTCGCCGCGGAGTGTCCCCTGAATTCTTTGCTCGCCCAGCCTTCCGCTGGCCAGTACCGGGAAGCAGTTCGTCCGGACGCTTGAAGCCCTCGGGGACGTCTACGAACTCGCGGGTCCCCTCGCGAGAATCAGGTGGTCCACCCGCGGTTCCACCCTGACGAACCTTCGGCTTCTTCGAACCCTTGGGGCTCGCCCGGCTGGGGCTCAACCCGATCCGAGGGCCTGGCGACTGACACGCTCGGACGTTCGCATGGCTGATGCACTCACGCCGCCTGGCCCGCGACTACGAGACCCGCACCGACACCTCCGAGGCGATGATCCGGTGGTCGATGACCATGGTCATGAGCCGCCGACTCGCCCGGCGAGCACGCTGAACATCCCCGGACGTTCCTCGGCCAGCCAGCCCCGCACGGCCAGGCGCTTCACCTTCGACCGCACTCCCTCGACCTTCGCCGCGACCACCTCCAGACCCAGGGCCGCCGCGAGCCGGCGACAGTCCATCACCTCCCCGCCCCGATCGGCCAGGGCTTCCACGAGCCGCTGGTAGTCCGGCGCCAGCGAGTCGAGAGCGAGTCCTTCCCGCCAGACGGGAACCATCGATCCGGGCACCGCCCCGGGGACCCGCGCCGGCCGTTCACCGGCCACCCCGCCCGGCGGCGACTCCTCGCCGGCAGGCGGCTCCGCCAGGATTTCGGCCACGGCCTGACGGGCGATCACGAACCGCTCCCACGCGGCTTCCGCCTCCCGCAGCTCGGCCTGCAGGACCTCAACCCGCTGCCGAGCAGCACGCTCACGCTCCTCCAGCAGCCACATCACCGACGGCATCCGGCACCTCCACCGAGCAGACGGCACGACACCCCGTCTCTGCCACCGAGGCGCCAGCACTATGCCTGACCAGCGGAAACGCACCCATCACGATCGGAAAGACAACGGCTTCTGAGAAGCCGTTGAGCGCCTGAAAACGCAGGGGACTCGTGTCACCTCAGCAGGTCGCGCCACCGGGCCGCCGACTCCAACGCGTCCAGGCTGATCCGCTCCAGGAACGCCCCACTCTTCGCCAACCGCGCTCCGGCAGGCGTGTCGAGGCCGATCTGCTCCGCGTACTGGACCGCGACCTGTGCCGCATGAAGCGTCTGCTCCGCGCCGGTCACCGTCGACTGGAACCAGGCGTCGTTGTCGACCACGTACACGTCCCGGCGTCCCTGAGCCTCGCGCCGGATCAGCTCCTGGCGGATCAGATACCCGACCGCCGCCGAGACCGATGCCGGGCTGACTCCCAGCTCCCGGGTCAGCTCGGTGGCTGTGAGCCTGCCGTCCGTACTCAGCCACAGTGCGATCAGGACCCTGGCCATCATCTTCGGCAGCCCAGTGCCCACCGCCAGCTCCACCGCCTGGTCCTGGGCGTCCGTGCGCCCGGCGCCGGGCGTGTGCCCGGCGCTCGGCGTGCGGCGGCGTGCCCGTCGCTCCGTCGCCTGGTGCGCGAGTTCGGCGCGGTAGCCGGCCGGACCGCCGTTGCGGCCGATCTCCCGAGTGACCGTCGACGTGGTCCGGCCGAGGCGCCGCGCGATCTCGGCGTAGGAGAGCCCCTCGACGAGTCCGGCGGCGATGCGGTGGCGGTCCTGCTGGGTCAGTCTTCCTCCTGGCATGGCCGCAGTCTTGCATTCGGCGACACCTGTTGCAATGCCAATGGTGCATTCGGCGGCATCGTCATTGCATCAAAATATGGCTATTGAACTGCGGCTATGCGGATCTCTCCGTAGACATTTTCTCCGAACGCAACGTAGCTTTCAGCCCGTGCTGAACACAGATGCCATCATCTCCGCCACTGGACTGGGCAAGTCCTACGGCGCCCATCTCGTCTTGGACGGCGTCGACCTCACTGTCGCGCAGGGCACGATCTTCGCCCTGCTCGGCCCCAACGGCGCCGGCAAGACCACGATCGTCCAGATCCTGTCCACCCTGATCAAGGCCGATGCCGGCGAGATCCGCGTGGCCGGCCACGACCTGGCCCGGGCCCCCGACGCGGTGCGCGCCGCGATCGGCGTCACCGGCCAGTTCTCCGCAGTGGACGACCTGCTCACCGGCCAGGAGAACCTGCGCCTGATGGCCGACCTGCTGCACGTCGGCTGCTCGCGGCGCCGCCGGACCGTGCAGGCGCTGCTCGAACGCTTCGACCTCGCGGCCGTCGCCCGCAAACCCGTCGCCACCTACTCCGGAGGTTTGCGCCGCCGCCTGGACCTCGCCATGACGATGGTCGGCGCGCCCCGGCTGATCTTCCTCGACGAACCGACCACCGGCTTGGACCCGCGCAGCCGCCGCGAATTGTGGCGCACCGTGCGGGACTTGGTCGAGAACGACGGTGTCACCGTCTTCCTGACCACCCAGTACCTGGAGGAGGCCGACCAGCTCGCCGACCGCGTGGCCCTGCTCAGTGAGGGAAGGCTCGTCGCCGAGGGGACGCCGGACGAACTCAAGCGCCTGATTCCCGGCGGCCACATCGCCGTGCGCTTCGCCGACGACGCCGAACTCACCGTCCAGATCCCGGACGGCGGCGTGGCCGAGGCGCTGAGGGCCGTTGTGGGCCAGCTGGACGCGATCGACGCAGAGGTGGCGGGGCTGACGGTGCACACCCCGGACCTCGACGACGTCTTCCTCGCCCTGACCAAGTCCTCCTCGCTCTGACCGACGACACCAACTCCACCAACGGCACCAACGACATCGCTGTGAAGGAACCTGCCTGATGAAAGCCGTCGCCGACTCCGCGACCATGCTGCGCCGCCAGCTCAAACACGTCCGCCGCTACCCGACGCCGCTGCTGACCTACACGGCCGTCCCGGTGATCATCCTGCTGCTGTTCGTCTACGTCCTCGGCGGCACCATGGGCGCCGGCATCGGCGGCGGCCGCGCCGCCTACGCCGGCTACCTCACGCCCGGCATCATGGCCACGACCATCGCCGGCGCCGCCCAGGGCACCGCCATCGCCGTCGCGATGGACATGACCGGCGGGATCGTCGCCCGGTTCAAGACCATGGCCATCGCGCGCGTCTCCGTCCTCACCGGACACGTGCTCGGCGCCCTGGTGCAGAACTTCCTCGCGCTCACCGCGGTCACCGCCGCCGCCCTCGCGATCGGCTTCCGGCCCGCCGCCACCGCCCCGGACTGGCTCGGTGTCATCGGCATCCTGGCCATGTTCACCTTCGCCATCACCTGGCTGTCCGTCGCGCTCGCCTTGATCGCCCGCAACGTCGCCACCGCCAGCAACCTGCCGATGCCCTTGCTGATCCTGCCGTTCCTCGGCAGCGGCGTGGTGCCCACCGCGTCGATGCCGGCGCCGCTGCGCTGGTTCGCCGAACACCAGCCGTTCACCCCGGTCATCGAGACCCTGCGCAAGCTGCTCGCCGCCCAGCCGGCCGGCACCGACCTCGCGAAGGCCGTCGCGTGGAGCGCGGTGATCGCGCTCGCCGGCTACCTGTTGGCGCGCAAGCTCTACAACCGCTGAGACTGCGCGTCGGTGAGGCGGGGGTGAGGCGGCGTCCGACGCGGTCCGCCTCGGGCCCGCAGAGGGGATCAGGACGCTTCTCCGTCCAGTCGGCTGAGAAGTCCATCGAAGATCTGCTCGCGGGCGACCTGGCCCTTGGCTGCCGCATCGTCCCGCTGGCGCTCGAGGGTGGGGCGGAATTCGATGGGTGACGAAGAACGTGCAGGACTCGCAGATCGATTCGAAGTGGCAGTCCATCTCGACGGGACGCGCGCAGTAGCCGTTGCCGAGCATCCGGCGGTGCATCTCGCGGCGGAGCTTGGCCATCTCCGTTCCCTCCGCGTCGGCCGGCAGCCGACGCGGGGCGTCGTAGAGCGCCTCGACCTTCTCCGAGACGGCGAAGTACTCGTCCGCCACCGTCCGGTCGGCGATCCGCGCGTAAACACGCGTCATGGACAACGATCGGTGGCCGAGGAGAGCGGCGATCGCCTCCAGGGACATGCCGCGGTTGATCGCCTGTGTGGCCGGCGTGTGTCTGAGCTGGTGGGGCGTGACCCGGCCGAGGCCGGCCCGTTCCGCAGCAATGCGGACGGCTGCTTCGATGCGGGAGGCGTTGACCGGGCGGCCGTGGTCGGTGAACAGCAGGTTCGACCGTCGGCCCTCGGGCCGGTGCAGCAGCCAGTCGTCCAGCAGCGTCTTCAGCTGTGGGTGCAGGGGGACGTAGCGGTCGGTGTGCATCTTGCCGACCGGGACACGCAGCCAGTAGGCGGACCCGATCTGGACCACCGCGTCGATTGTGAGACCGAGCATCTCGCTGCGGCGCATCCCGGTGCGGGCGAGGATCTCGATGGCCAGCCGGGCGAACGGATCGGGGTCTTGGCGGGCGGCGGCCAGCAGCTTGGCGGCAGCCGCGTCGTCGAGGAAGCGGGGCAGCGGCTCGTCGGCGATCGGGAAGTCGCTGTCGAACACCAGTTGGCGGGGTGGCCGGTCGTCGGCGTCCCACTCGTCCAGGCGGCGGAAGAATCCGCGGAGCTTGCTCAGCCGGTCGCGGACGGTGTGCCGGTGCAGCGGTCCGCCGCATGCCCGCGGCATCGACGCGTCGTACCAACTCCGGCTGCCAGGCCATCCGCGCTCCTCGACGGGAGCGACCATCCTGACCGGAAACACGAGATCGCGGAAGAGTTGTCACCCACATAACCGCCCAGCACCCGCAGCGCGTGGACGTGGCCCTCGAAGAACGCCTCCTGCCCGCAGGACGCGAAGACGCGGTGGACGGCCCTGCCCGAGTAGGACAGCCGGAAGGAGAACAGGTAGCAGGTCACCAACTCGTCGGCGAGCTTCACCGTCACATCGCCGAAGTCGACCTCGGCCTCCATGCCGGGCCCGTAGGTCTGCGGGACGAACGCCTCGATCGGGGCCTTGCCCGACTCCACCAGGATCTGCGGCTTGCGATCGGCGACGTAGCGCCGGACCTGCTGGTAGGAGACCTCCGCGCCGTGCTCGGCGACCAGGGGGTGGAAGAGCCGGGTGACCGTGTGCCGCTGCTTTCGCGGCGCGTCCAGATCGGCCCGCAGGATCCCGTCGACCACCGCCTTGTACGGGTCCAGCGCGGTCGCCCGGGGCGGGAGCTTCTTCCGCGGCTCCGGCCAGACCGAGTCCACGGCCTTCCTGATCGTCCGCCACGACACGTTGTACTTGCGCGCGATCTCCCGCAGCTTCATGCCGTCCCGATGGTCACGCCGGATCGCGGCGTACAGCTCGACCTTCGACATCTGCGGCATGACCAGGGCCTTTCACCAGGAGCACTCCCGATGCTGGCCTGGCAAGTACCCGGGTGACGTCGAACTCGGGTTCTGGTCCAACTTCTGGGCTCTGTCGCTGATTGAGGGGTCTTGGCTGGCTGATCACGGTGATAGGAGGATGCGGCGGCGTAGGAGGTCGAAGTTGGCCCGCCCGTACATCTGGCGCTTGAGCAGCTTGATCCTGGTCACGTTGCCCTCTACTGCTCCCGAGGTGAGTGTGGTGTTCAGGGCCGCGAGAACGGCGGCGTGGTCGCGTCGGATGCCGCCGGCCAGGCTGCGGAGTTCGGGTTGCCCGTCGAGGCGGACGTCGGCGAGCCAGACATCGAGGGCCAGGTGCTCGCTGCGGCGTTCGCGGACCATGGTCGCCAGGCGCCGGGCGTACTGGGTAGTCGTGGCCAGGGCCGGGCTGCGTTCGCACAGCTCGTCGAGGCACTTGCGTTCGGTGTCGTCGAGCCGCTCGGGTCGGCGCATGATCCAGTCGGTGACGCGGCGGACGGTCAGGTGGGGTGGTGGGGCCTCTGCCGGGATCGCTCCGGTTCGGTAGAGCCGCAGATGACGCTGAACGGTGTTGACGTCACCGCGGTAGCCCAGTTGCTGGATCTCGCGGGTGAGTGCGGAGGCGTTGGTGCAGCCCTCCATCCACCGGTGGTGCAAGTAGCGCCGGTAGTCGTCGATCACGCTGGGGCGGTGGGTCGCCGCGACGAGGAGTTGCTCCACGTCGGCGGCTCGGGCGAAACGCAGGACGGTGCCGCGACTGAGGCGGAGTTCACGGGCGATGGCCCGCAGGCTGTCGCCGCGCTCGATGGTTCGTGGATCTGCTGGTGACGCTCGCGCGTGCGGGCGACCAGCGGACGCGGCCGGCCGTGGACGTCCAGCTCGTTCGATCCGGCAGCTCCGGAACGGGGCATCTCATCCCGCTCTTCTCCGAGGTCGAGGGGTTCGCGCAGGTCAGCGCGGTGGCGGCCGACGACGCGCTCGACGGCCTCGGCGAGGTTGTGCAGCAGGTGCCAGGCGTCGGCGACCTGTTGGGCCTGCGGCGCACCCGTGCGGGCACCGTCGCGGAAGGATCCGGCGCGGTCGCGGCAGATCGTCCGCACTTCGGGGTGGTCGCGCAGCCAGGTGGCGAAGGTGTTCGCGGCGCGATCGGCGAGGACGTCGACCGGCCGGTGGGTGTCCATGTCCACGAGGACCGTCGCGTAGGTGCGACCGCGCCGGATGGCGAACTCGTCCACCCCCAGACGCGGGACGAGGCCCGACGACGGGACGGGTAGCGCCCGGATGAGACGGAGCAGGGTGTCCCGGCACGTGGTCATGGCCAGACGCCCGGAGATCCGGGCTCCGGCCCGGCCGCCCAAGAACAGGGCGATGTCGGTGAGCTGAGCGGTGAGCGCGGTCGTGCGACGCGCGTGGCGGGACGTCAAAGCCGGGATCTGCTCGGCGAACGTCCGCCGGTCGCACTGGTCGTTGCCGCATACGAGACGACGCACCCTCAGGTCCAGCCGAACCCGCCGACCCGCGACCGGACGGTCCGCAAGACGCCGCCGGTAGTAGCAGTGCAGCCGCGATGATCTCCGCTCGCACCCCGGGCAGACGGCCGACGCCGCCACCGACCGCACGGCGAGACGAACCTCGCTATCCCCAAGAACCATCTCCTCGACCTCCACGCCGATCCCCGGGAAGAGAAGGTCCGCCACACGCACCGAATCCATCACGCCGAGGTCATGCCCACCGCCCGATCACGGTCGGCACGGACCCCTCAATCAGCGACAGAGCCCAGAAGTTGGACCAGAACCACAACTCGTGGTCAAAGCCACGTGCTGGAGCAGGTACGGCGACGTCGCGTTCGCGAGTCGGTTCATACCTGCATCGGCCCACGAGCCGGGGCGCAGGCGCTGCAACTGACGTCCGGGCTCCCGGACAGGAGCCACGACTACCCAGGTCGGCGAACAGGACGTTACGAGCACGAGACGGTCAACCGCGACCTGTCCCGGGTCCGGAACGCATCCGACCGGCTGGAGTCCGCGGTCACGACCGGCAACTCGAGCCTGGACGAGGGCCCGGCCGCGCTGCTGCGGGGCGAGTAGCGGCACCAGTGGCCAGGAGTACGGTCCTGGCCGGGGCCCGCTCCCGGAGTCTGCTCCCGGGCGCGGTTTCGTCCTGGGTACGGACGAACTCCCCTGTCCCCGAATGGTCTTCTTGATCAAGGCCGGGAATCACCGGCACCATTCATCGGAGGGGTCCTTTCGTGTACGAGCATGCACCGCACAGTCGCTTCTCGCTCTCCCGCCGGGGCAGCCGGCACCGCGCGGCGGCGGTCGTGACCGCCGTGGCCGCCGTGGGCATCACGGTCGGGGCGCTGGCACCGACCGCGGCGTTCGCGGGCGGTCGACCGGACAGCGTCCAGTCGAACCTGAACACGCTGGTGAAGGACGACGGCGTGCCCGCCGCGCTGGCCACCGTCAAGGGCCGGGACGGCCGCACCCACAACTACACCGCCGGCGTCGGCAACCTCGCCACCAAGGCCAAGGTCCCGGTGGACGGACAGGTCCGGATCGGCAGCAACACCAAGACCTTCACCGCCGTCGTCGTCCTCCAGCTCGTCGCCGAGGGCAAGGTGGGCCTGGACTCCCCCGTCGAGACCTACCTCCCCGGCCTGCTGCGCGGCGACGGCATCGACGGACGCCACATCACCGTCCGCCAACTGCTCCAGCACACCAGCGGCCTGCCCGAGTACGTGGACAAGGGCGTGATCCTCGGCGACCCGAAGCGGTACTTCGAGCCGCGCGAACTGCTGGACGCGGCCCTCGTCCAGAAGGCCCACTTCGCCCCGGGCGCGCGCTGGGAGTACAGCAACACCAACTACCTGGTGGCGGGCCTCATCATCCAGAAGGTCACCGGGCGTCCGCTCGGTGAGGAGGTCAACCGGCGCATCGTCGACCGCATCGGCCTGCGCCACACCTACTTCCCCACCCCGGGGGACATGACCATCCACGAGGCCCACCCCCAGGGGTACAACCAGAACCCCGACGGCTCGTTCAGCGACTACACCGAGCTGGACCCGTCCTGGGGCTGGGCGGCGGGCGCGGCCGTCTCCACCAACAGCGACCTCATCCGCTTCTATACGGCGCTGCTCGGCGGCCGTCTCCTCCCGGCGGCCCAACTCGCCCAGATGCGCACCACCGTGCCCGCCGACGAGATGGGCCCGGGCGTCCGCTACGGGCTGGGCCTCGCCAGCCGGCCGCTGTCGTGCGGCGGCCTGTACTGGGGCCACGGCGGAGCCATTCCGGGCTTCAACACCGCCGGGGGCGCCACCGACGACGGCCGCGCCGCCAACATCGCGGTGACCATGCTCCCGGGTGACACGGCCACGCAGCACGTGGATGCCGCGGTGGACTCCGCCCTGTGTCACTGACCCTCCCCGCACCGGCCTGAGCATCCGCACCAGCACCACCGAAGGGTTCCGCGCCCGGGGCGCGCGGAACCCGCCCGCCCCACCGATTCCCCCCTCCAGCAGAGGAGTTCCTCCGTGAACGAGCACGTACGGCACCACCGGACCCGCCTGCGCCACCGTGGGCGGCGCAGGTTGGCGGTGGCCGTGGCCACCGTGGCCGCCGGCGTCGTGGCGGCCTCGGCACTGGCACCGACCGCGGCGTTCGCGGGCGGCCAGCAGGACGGTGTCCAGTCGAGCCTGACCGCGCTGGTGAAGAACGACGGCCTGCCCGCCGCGCTGGCCACCGTCAAGGGCCGCGACGGCCGCACCCACAGCTACACCGCCGGCGTCGGCAACCTCGCCACCAAGGCCAAGGTCCCCATGGACGGGCAGATCCGCGCCGGCAGCAACACCAAGACCTTCACCGCCGTCGTCGTCCTCCAGCTCGTCGCCGAAGGGAAGATCGGCCTCGACGCCTCCGTCGACACCTACCTCCCCGGCCTGCTGCGCGGCGACGGCATCGACGGACGCAACATCACCGTCCGTCAACTGCTCCAGCACACCAGCGGCCTGCCCGACTACACGGACGCCCCCGCGCTCTCGGACTTCAGCACGATCCAGCACCGCTACTTCGAGCCCCGCGAGCTCCTCGACGGCGCCCTCGCCCAGAAGGCCCGCTTCGTCCCGGGCACGCGCTGGGAGTACAGCAACACCAACTACATTGTCGCCGGACTCCTGATCCAGAAGGTCACCGGGCGGCCCGTCGGCGAGGAGATCACCAAGCGCGTCATCGACCGCATCGGCCTGCGCCACACCTACTTCCCCACCCCGGGGGACATGACCATCCACGAGGCCCACCCCGAGGGTTACAACCAGGACGCCGACGGCTCGCTCCACGACTACACCGAGATGGACCCCTCGATGGCCTGGGCGGCGGGGGCGATCGTCTCCACCAACAGCGACCTCAACTCGTTCTTCACCGCGCTCCTCGGCGGCCGGCTCCTGCCCGCGGCGCAGCTCGCCGAGATGCGCACCACCGTCCCCGCCGAGCTCCTGGGCCCGGGGATCCGCTACGGGCTGGGCCTGCAGAGCAAGCCGCTCTCCTGCGGCGGCCTCCTCTGGGGCCACGGCGGGACCATTCCGGGCTACCGCTCCCGCGGCGGGGTCACCGACGACGGCCGCGCCGCCAACATCACGGTCACCACCATCCCCGGCGACGCCGGCGCGCAGCACATGGCGGACGCCCTGGACGCGGCCCTCTGCCACTGAACCACCCCCACGTGTTCGGGGTGCCGGACACCGGGCGGACGGCCCCACAGCTTCCGTGATCGGGAGCCGCGGGGCCGTCCGCGACGTACCGCTGCCGCTTCAGCCCGCCGGGTTCGCACTCCGGGGCTCCACCAGGCCCATCTCGTAGGCCGCGATCACCGCCTGGGCGCGGTCGCGGACACTCAGCTTGGCAAAGATGCTGGTGATGTAGTTCTTGACCGTGGAGACACTGATGCCCATCGCCGCGGCGATCTCGGCGTTGTCGAGCCCGGTGGCCAGCAGGCGCCACACCTCGACCTCACGGGGCGTCAGTTCACCCAGGTCGGACACCGGCACCGGCACCGGCACCGGCGACTGCGGCGGGCGGGGCGTGGTGACGTAAGTGGAGATCAACCGGGTGAGCAGGCGCGGCGCCACCGCCGCCTCCCCGGTGTGCACGGTCCGCACGGCCGCCGAGAGCTCCTCCGGGGAGACGTCCTTGGGCAGGAACCCGGAGGCGCCGGCGCGCAGGGCGGCCACCACGTACTCGTCCATGTCGAAGGTGCTCAGCGCCAGGACCCGGCACGCAGGCAGCTCCCGCACGATCCGCTCGGTCGCCTGGACCCCGTCGAGAACCGGCATCCGGATGTCCATCACCACGACGTGCGGCCGGTGCCGGTGCGCGAGGTCGACCGCTCGCTGCCCGTCGTCCGCCTCGGCCACCACCTCGAACGCCGGGTCCGGTGCCAGGATCAGGGCCAGGCCCCGCCGCACCAGCGGCTGGTCGTCCGCGATCAGCACCCTGATCCGCTCCGGGGTACCCGTCATCAGAGCCGTTCCTCTCCGTTGGCCGGCGCCATCGGCAGGTCGGCCACCACCCGGAAGCCACCACCGTCGACGGCGCCGGCCACCATGCTGCCGCCCTGCAGCGCGACGCGTTCGCGCATGCCGATCAGACCGTACCCGGCGCGGCCCGCCCTCGGTCCGGCCGCACCGCCCGCCCCCGTCACGGCTCCCACCAGGGTGTCGGCCGGCGCGGCGGCGCCGTTGTCGGACACCTCGACGGTGACCCGGTCCGGATGGTACGTCAGCCGGACCCGTGCCTCGGCCCGGCCGGCATGCTTGCGGGTGTTGGTGAGGGACTCCTGAACGATCCGGAACACCGCCAGGCCGGTGCTCGGCGGCAGCGGACGCTCCTCCCCCAGGACGGCAAACTCCGTGGGCAGACCGGCCCGGCGGGACTCCTCGACGAGCCCTTCGAGCTGCCCGACACCGGGCTGCGGCGCGGACGGCGCCCGGTCCGCCTCCTCCGGCGCGTCGCCCTCCCGGAGCACGTCGAGCAGTTGGCGCATCTCGCGCAGCGCAATCCGCCCGGAGCCCTCCAGCGTGACCAGGGCGTCGCGCACCACCTCGGTGTCACGCCCGAGGTTCGCCCTGGCACCTCCGGCCATCAGCTGCATGGTGGTGATGTGGTGAGCCACGATGTCGTGCAACTCCCGTGCGATGCGGCGCCGTTCCTGCGCCACCGCACGGTCGGCCAGCAGCCTGCGCCTGACCTCCACCTCGTGCTGCCAACGCTTCAGGACCACGGCCGCGACGATGACCAGCGCCGCGGCGAGCACGTTGGCCGCCACCTCCCCCGCCGGAGGGGGCAGCGGACGCCCCCGGCCCAGCAACGGCACGGCGACCGCCACCAGGGCGGCCGGCGCCGCCACCGCGACGCCGCGGGAGCGGGCCACGGCGAACAGCGCCACGCACAGCGTGCAGTTGAAGTGGTGCGGCACCGGACCGCTCAGATTCAGTGCCACGCCGAGGACCAGCACGACCGCCAGTGACGCCAGCGGGTAGCGGCGCCTGGCGAGCAGCGGCATGGCCGCCAGTACGAGCAGGATCAGAGCCATCAGGGCGATCGGCTGGCTTCCGTCCGGACCGCCGAGCGTGTAGCCGATGAGGTCCAGGGCGGCCGCCCCGACGGCCAGCAGCGCGTCACTGGCCGTCCAGGGCAGGCCGTCGGCTCTCGGCGACGGCGGCAGCGGCCGGTGGTGCGTCGACATACTGGCGCTGGTCCTTTCTGCGACCGGTCGGTGGCGGCCTTCGCCTGCGGTCCTCCGGGGGGGGGGGAATGCTTTCGCGGTCCATTCTCGCAGCGGCTCCCGACCCCGGGCAGGCACCCCGGACCGATCCCTGACCAGGCCCCTGGTCCTGGTCAGGGCCGTGCACCGGGCTCAGGTCCTGACGGCGTTCTCCTCCCGCGCACGGACGAGAACGCCCGGTACGCCGTGATGGTCTGAAAACGTGCCGGAACTCGCCGGCTACCGCACCACAGCCGGAGGACATCGTGATCCGCGCCTTGACCGGATTCTCCACCAGGAATCCGTGGAAGGTGATCGCCGTCTGGGCGGTCCTGGGAATGCTCCTGACCGTCCTGAGCCAGACCCTGATCTACCGGGTGACCCAGACGCAGACGGCCGACTTCCTGCCGAAGAGCTACGACTCGGCCGCCGCCATGGCGATCGCCCACGACCGCTTCGGGACGAAGCCCGACGCCAACCCGGTGACCATCCTGGTCGCGCGGACCGACGGCCGGGCGCTGACCCCCGCGGACAACGAGCAGATCGACGCCGGGGCGCAGCGGCTGAGCCGCCTCAAGGTCACCATGCCCAAGCCCAAGGACGCGGCGCCCCTTCGGCGGGACTACTCGCAGATCCCCCAGGTCGATCCGGCCATGACGGCACCTGACGGAACCTTCGAGCTGCTCTCCGCCAACCTCACCGGAAACCCCGCCGACCCGGGCCTGGAGAGCACCTTCCGGGCGTTCCGGGACAACGCCCGGGCGGAGTTCGCCGCCCAGGGACTGCGCACCGGCTTCACCGGCGCACTCGCCGACCAGGTCGACTCCACCGACGACGGGAAGACCCTCGCGACCATCGCCTCCGCCTGCGCCGTCGCCCTGATCGTGCTGCTCCATGTCCTCGTGTTCCGCAGCGTGCTGGCCGCCCTGCTGCCGCTGATCTCGGTGGCCCTCATCAGCGGCGTGGCCAGCGGCGCGGTCGTGGGCACCGCACTGCTCACCGGCATCAAGATCGACTCCTCCGTACCGAGCCTCATCGGCGTGGTGCTCCTGGGCATCGGCATCGACTACTTCCTGTTCCTGATGTTCCGCTTCCGCGAGCAGCTGCGGGCCCACCCCGGTCGCCACCACCGCGCCACCGCCGCCGAGGTCAGCCAGAAGGTCGGCACCGCGGTAACCTCGGCCGCGCTGACCATCGTCGCCGCCTTCGCCACCCTCGGGGTCGCCAGCTTCGGCCAGTTCCGGGTGCTCGGCCCGGCCATCGCGGTCTCGGTCCTGGTCATGCTGCTGGCCAGCCTCACCCTGATGCCCGCCGTGCTCGCGGCCTGCGGGCGCAAGCTCTTCTGGCCCTCACGCGCCCTCGAGGCCGAACCCCGCGAGGGCACTGCGGCCCGGTTCGGCGACCTGGTGGCCCGCCGGCCGCTGACCATGGTCCTCGCCTCGCTCGCCCTCCTGGGCGCCCTGGCCGGCGGGCTGGCCGGGATCAAGATGGACTACGGCCTGGGCGGCGGTCCCCGCACCGCGTCCCAGAGCACCGCCCTCGAGATCTCCCGCGCCCTGCCCGCCGGTGTGGCCGACCCGACCAGCGTCTACGTCGAAACCAAGAACGCCGGTCCGCTCTCCCCCCGCTCGCTCGACGGCCTGACCCAGCACCTCAGCCGGGTCGCCGGGGTCGGCCAGGTGGCCAAGCCGGTCCTGAGCGAGGACCGGCAGGCCGCGCGGATCGACCTGTTCCTCACCGCGGACCCGCAGTCCCAGCAGGCCCGTGACCTGGTCTCCGGCCCGATCCGCGCAGCCGTCGCCCAGAGCACACCCGCCGACCTGACCGCGCACGTCGGCGGCACCCCGGCCGTCTTCGCCGACGTCTCCACCGCCGTCGACCACGACCTCCGGCTGGTCTTCCCGGTCGCGGCGGTACTAATCGGCGTGATCCTGCTCCTGCTGCTGCGCAGCCTGCTCGCACCGGTGATCCTGATGCTCTCCGTCGGCCTCGGCTTCGCGGCCACCCTCGGCGCGGCCGCTCTGCTGTTCCAGCACGCGATGGACAAGCCGGGCGTCAACTTCACGCTGCCGCTGGTCCTGTTCCTGTTCGTGGTCGCGCTCGGCACCGACTACAACATCCTGATCAGCGACCGGATCCGGGAGGAGATGGAACACCCCGGGCCGCCCCGGGCCGCGGTCGCGCGCGCCCTGCGGCACACCGCCCCGGCCATCGCGACGGCGGGCCTCGTCCTGGCCGGCTCCTTCGCCAGCCTCGCGGTGACCCCGCAACCCTCCACCCAGCAGATCGGCTTCGCCACCGCGCTCGGCATCCTGCTCTCCGCGTTCCTGCTGTCCATCGTGCTGGTGCCCGCCCTGGCCACGATCCTCGGCCGCAGCCTGTGGTGGCCCCTGCGCCCCGGACGCACGACCGCCCAACCCACCGGCCGCCACCACACAGGCACACCGCGATCGCCGCAGTCGCCGCCCCAGTCCCAGTGGCCCGCGCCGCAGCACCAGGACACCTACTACCCCTAGAAGACAGATGCAGGTCCTGGTGTGGTCCGGGCTGCCGCCGTCAGGCGGTGGCTCGGATTTGCCAGGTGGTGCCGCCGTGGTGGAGTCCGAGGTTGTCGCTGATCAAGGGAGATCAGCAGGTCAGCGCGCTATTCATGAGCCTGTGGTCGTCTACGCCGAACTCACCCGCCTCGCGGAGCGGGCTGCCGTCGACGCCATCTCCTGGACCCTCACCACCGCCGACCGCACACTCCTCGGCGAACCCGCCTGCCGCGCCCGACGCCCATGGCACCAGCACCCGCGCCCCCACCACCGCCTGGCCACCCATCAGACGCCACAGGAAATCGAACCCGCCACCGCCTGGCCGAAGTGGCCCGGCGACCACACTGCGACCACCAACCGACGGAACATCAAAAAGGCCGCTCCCGCCAGAAGCGGAAACGGCCTACGACCTGCAGTGATGCAAGTCGGGACGACAGGATTTGAACCTGCGACCCCTTGACCCCCAGTCGCCCGCGCATAGCCATCGCTGCACGTCAGACGGTAGACAACCCGCGCTGTTCGTTCACCGAAGGACGCCTCATAGGAGATGGTGACCCACGCGTGGTCCCCGACAAGTCCCCACCAGTGCCCCTTTGTGCAGCGCTCCTCAGCCAGGATCGGTGGGCAACCGCATACAGAGGAGTGGAACTCGGACTACCCATCCACAGGTCGTACTCGCCGAACTCACTGCGATGGTGCCGCACCAGGACGGTGCGGAGCGACGCCGTGATCGCCCGGCGTGCGGACGCCACGTCGAAGCTGCGATGGTGCCGAACCGAAATGGCGCGGAGGTACCACGCCGACGACGGAGGTTAACAACGCGATCAGGACGCCGCGATGATGCCACACCGAGGATTGTGTGAACGACTCGCACGTCTTGTCGCCCTTGGGGAGGGCTAAGTAGCCGCGATGATGCCACGCCGGAACGACGCGGAGCGACCGCCGAAGTCCACAGGTTCAAGGCCATCATGGTCGAGCTGCGACGGTGCCGCACCGGTGAGGCGCGGAGGAACAAGCTCTGGGGGTGGCATACCTGACTCGACGTCCCAACTGCGATGGTGCCGCACCGGGACGGTGCGGATCAACGTCTGCTTTCGGGTGCAGCACCGTAGTGGCGCGGAGGCACGCGGGGTTCGATTGTTCGAGCCTGGTGCAGCTGCGATGGAGCCGCACCGAAGCGGCGCGGAGGCACTCGCGGCGTTCCTCTCCAGCCTGATCAAGGCCAAGCTGCGGTGGAGCCGCACCGGGATGGTGGGGAGCGGCGCTCGACATGGTGGTGCTGATGATCCGGGCCGAGACACTGCGATGGTGCCGCACCGGATGGTGCGGAGCGATCGCCGGCCTCGGGGACGGGACACAGGACTTCCCGTTGCTGTGATGGTGCCGCACTTGTTCGGTGCGGAGGCACCGGAACCGGCCGGATCTGGGGCTGCAAGGGCCTCAAGCTGCGATGGAGCCGCACCGGGGAGGTGCGGAGACGCCGCGCCATCCGTCGTTCTGGTCGTGGACGACCCCGTCGCTGCGATGGTGCCGTACCGGTGAGCCGGGCGGCGCCGGCGACGTATCCCAGCTCGCGGCTGCGATGGTGCCGCACCGGCGAGGTGCGGAAGCACGGCGGCCTCGTACGGGCCCTCGACCACGCCCGCGTCGTTGCGATGGTGTGGACCGGGATGGTTCGGAGAAGTGGGGGAGCCTGCCCGTCGAGCATCAGACCGAACAGCTCGCTGCGACGATGTCGCACTGATGAGGTGCGGAGGAACCGGTGTTCACTCCCGAGGTCCGCTAGGTGTCCGGCATGCTGTGATGGGGCCACACCAATGAGGTGCGGAGTAGTTCCGGACTGCCAGGAGTTGCCGGGCCTGGTCGGCCCGCTGCGATGGTGCCACACCGGGACGGTGCGGAGGAGCATGCGGGCGTGCGCGCGATTCTCACCGCCGCTGACGGGCTGCGGTGGTACCGCGCCGGGGTGGTGCGGGGCGACGGGCGCGTTCCAGCGCGGGCTGCCCATGCGGCACGCCAGTGCGGCGGTACCTCACCCAGATGAAGGGGGGGGGAGGGCGGCGGCATGACCAACGTCATGCTGACGATCCTGCTGCGATAGTGCCGCACTAGGTCCTCTCTTTGGATCATCGGGCGGCAGGGGCTACCGCCTTCACGAGAGCCTGTCCGAGCCGTCCCCTAGGGTGCGTATCGGTGTGTCCGGCGGGTCGGCAGGAAGGCAGGGGGATGACTGAGGCGTGGGATCGACTTCGGGCGATCATGGGGGAGCCGCTCTACGTCCCGGCCCAGGTTCCGTGGGAGCTGGCGCCCGTTGAATTGGGTGTCCAACTCCCATCGGATTACCGGGCGTTCATCGACCTGTACGGCGGGGTGGTGCTGAACGGCGAGTGGGGTGTGTACACCCCGACGTCGGAACCGCGTGGCATGGAGCCGAGTGGTCTGGCTTGGTGGCGCTACGACACCGACATCAGCTTTCGCGATCAGGTCGAGGGCGAGGAGTGCTACTGGGAGCCACCGGGCACCACTCCGGTTTTCCCGGACCCGGGCGGCCTGCTGCCCTGGGGATGGAACAGCAACCACAACCAGTGCTGCTGGCGAACGATCGGACCGGATCCCGACAAGTGGCCGGTGACGGTGTTCTTCGAGGACCGGCTCGATCATTTCGACGGCGGCTTCGCGGACTTCCTGGTGACTGTGCTGACGGGCGGGTACGCCGCGGAGGCCGAACTCCTGGTGCGTGCGGACCCTGCGGTGTGGGGCCCCGAGAAGCCCCGGCCGCTCTGGTCGCCCGACCGCGACTGGACCAGCAGGGATTGGGGCGCCGAGTGGGGCGCCACTGGATTCGCGGCGTCCGGGTCAACGGAGATACCCTGGAGCAGCAGTCTCAAGGGCTGAGGATCCCCGGCCGGTCGTTCCAAGGCGCTCCTTCGGATCATCTTGCCGACCAGATGAAGATGCCCGCGATGTGGAGTCCGGCCTGGTAGACGGTGGCGGTCTTCTCGTAGCGGGTCGCGAGGCCGCGCCAGTTCTTGAGGCGGTTGACGCAGCATTCGACGGTGTTGCGCCGCTTGTAGGCCTGCTGCTCGAAGGCGGGTGGCCTGCCTCCGCTGCGACCCCTGCGCTTGCGGTAGGCGATCTGGTCGGCGGGTTGCGGGATGACCGCCCGGATCCCGCGCCGGCGCAGGTGTTCGCGGATCGCCCTGGACGAGTAGGCCTTGTCCGCCAGGACCATGTCCGGGCGGGTGCGCGGCCGGCCGACGGCTCGGGGGACCCGGATGCGGGCCATGACGTGCTCGAACGCGGGAGCGTCGTTGGCCTGACCCGGCGTGAGATAGAAGCACAGCGGGCGGCAGCGTCCGTCCGCCGCGAGGTGGATCTTCGTACTCAGCCCGCCTCGGGAGCGTCCGATGGCGTGATGGGCGGGTTCACCGGCCGGGGCCCTTTCTTGCGGGCCCCGGCCGCGTGCTGGTGCGCGCGCACGATGGTGGAGTCGACTGAGACGACCCACTCCAGGTCGCCGTCGGCGTCGGCCTGGGCGAGCAGGGCGGTGAAGACCTTCTCCCAGGTGCCGTCGATCGCCCAGTTCCGCAGCCGGGTGTAGACGCCCTTCCAGGAGCCGTACTCGGCCGGCAGGTGCACCCACTGCGAACCGGTCCGGAACTTCCAGGCGATCGCGTCGATCACCTCACGGTGGTCACGCCACCGCCCGCCCCGCTTCGGCGTCCGGTCCGGCAACAACGGCTCTATCCGCGCCCACTGCGCATCGGTCAACGACACACCGGACCAACGATCCGATGATCTGAAAGAAACGGCCTAGCGAGGTGCGGAGGACCAGAAGCCGCCGTCGGAGGGAGCCACGCCAGGGTCACTGTGATGGTGCCGCACCATCCAATGCGACACCATCACAGTCCAGGCGATGTGCTGGCACGTCATGGCCGACGCACTGCGCTGGTGTCGCATCGAGTGGTGCGGACCAACCTGGCCGCCCTCGTTGACGGCCTGATCTATGCCTAGCTTCGATGGTGCCGCACCGGGAGGGTGCGGAACGGCCGCTCCTGATTGTGCTGACCCTTCAGGTCATCCAGGACGCTGCGATGGCGCCGCACCGATGGGATGCGAAGCAGGGCCTGAGCAATCTGGGTGAGGATCTGGCGCTTGGTCCCGCGATGGTGCCGCACGGAGCGACGCTGCTCCTTGGCAAGGTCGCTCTTGCAGTCGTGGATGCTGCGATGGTGCCGCACCAGGACGATGCGGAGCGACCGGCGCGCCTTCATGGCGGCACCGTTGCCGACTGCGAGCTGCGATGGTGCCGCATCGGGATGGTGCGCGGAGCGACTCCGAACAAGGCGCCGTAGAACCTGTCAAGGTCGAAGCTGCGATGGTGCCGCACGGGGATCGTGCGAAGCGACCCGCCCTTGCGCAGCGGTCGCAGGAACGCCTCCTCGAGGCCGCGATGGTGCGCACCGGGACGATGCGGACGGAGCGTCCCCGCGCTTGGCCTGCTCACCGACGACGCCGGGCTGCGATGGTGTCGTACCAGGGCGGTGCGGGGGAGAGCGCCGCGTGAACTTCCAGCTGAGCGCGCATCGAGCTGCGATGCTGCCGCACCGAAATAGTGCGGAGCGACCTCCTGGTCACCGACCTGCAGCCGGGCGGCATCCCAGCTGCGATGGTGCCGCATCGAGGTGGTGCGGAGCGACGGCTGGCACCCCTTGACGCTGACCCGACCAAGATCAACTGCGATGGTGCTGCATCGACGTTGTGCGGAGTGACACGGTGTCGGCGGTGCTGTAGTCCAGGAAGCGGTTGCTGCGATGGTGCCGCACCGGGACGGTGCGGAGCAACGGCAGCCCGCAGGGGGTCGACGAACGCGACCCGGACGCTGCGATGGTGCCGCACCGAAGTGGCGCGGAGCGACCGCCTGGTCGGGATCAGGTCCGACGAGGCGATCCTGCGATGGTGCCGCACCAGGATGGTGCGGAGCGACGCCGACCTCGTCGCACAGCTGCCGATGGAGATCCAGCTGCAATGGTGCCGTACCGCAATGGTGCGGAGCGACCGGTGACGGAGACGCGGCCGGAGGCATCGGTGTTGAGGCTCCGAGGGTGCCGCACCGGGGCGGTGCGGAGCGAACACCGTGGCCAGTACGGGCGATGGTGGGGCATGGTGCTGCGATGGTGCCGCGCTGGAGCGGTGCGGAGTGACTTGCGGGCGATCTCGGCCGCGAACGGGTCGTGCATGTCCCTGCGATGGTGCTGCTCCGGGATGGTGCGGAGCGACCCGAAGTTGGCCGGCGCGTTTGCTCATCCTCTCCAAGCTGCGATGTTGCCGCGCCCGGTGCGGTGCGGACGAATGGCGTTGCCGAGGCCCTTCGCCCTGCCCTTGCCGAGGCTGCGATGGTGCCGCGCGGGTGAGGTGCGGAGGAGCGCGCCGTTCTGACGCACTGCCTCGTTCAACGCGTCGCTGCGACGGTGCCGCACCGGGGCGGTACGGAGGTGTCGCCGTCGATGCCGTGATCGGTGTCGCCGCGGCAGGACTGCGATGGTGCCGTGGTGACGGTGCGAAGGCGCCTGCTGGTCGGCGTAGAACATCGGGTCGGTCGCCAGGCTGCGATGGTGCCGCACCAGGACGGAGCGGAGCGACCCTGGACGAAGCCAGGCCGACGTCCCGCAGCCACGAGCTGCGATAGTGCCGCACCAGGACAGTGCGGAGCGACCCACTCCCCCGAGCTGGGGACGGTCATCTCCTCCGGGCTGCGATGGCGCCGCACCAGGACGGTGCGGAGCGACGACGAGGACGTCAACGTCTACGAGACGGACCCCCAGGGGCTGCGATGGCGCCGCACCAGGACGGTGCGGAGTGATCCGTGAACCGGCCCCGACTACGACGAGGCCAGGGCGCTGCGATGGTGCCGCACCGGGACGGTGCGAAGTGATCAAGCGGGCGATGCGCACCGACTCCTCCGCGCAGTCGCTGCGATGGTGCTGCACCAGGACGGTGCGGAGTGATGGCGTCTGAGCTGCTGGCTTGATGGTCCGACGAGTCGGTTGCCGCGTCTGCCTTGGTGTCTTTTAGGACAGTTCGGACTTGTTGCTTCGGTGCGGTGGGGTGTTCCGTGTCTGCTTGGGATGCCGTTCTCTGTGTTGGCGCTGTGGAGTTGTCAAGGATCGGGGGTTGGTGGGGTGGTCGGAGGTGGGGTTCAGGGCCAGAGGTGGCGGCTTGCGGCGAGGGGGCCGTTGGATTGTTTGAGGCCGGTTCGGGGTGCGGTGTAGAGGGCGATGACGCCGAGGTTAGTGAGCATCGTGGTGTTGCGGTTCGTGCCGGGTTCGGTGGCGCGGACGGCGGGGTGTTCGAGGAGGACGGTGACTGCGGTGGAGGTGAGGGGTGGTGTCCAGGCGGGCCATCGTAGGGCGCCGCGGCCGTTGGTGGTATCCCAGCTGGTGGCGGCCTGGGCGCGGCCGGTGGCGGTGAGGCGGAAGGTGCCGAGGGCGTGGAGGGCGAGCCAGGTGGGCCCTGGGGCGCCGCGCTGGCAGGGCTTGCCTTCGGAGTTGGTGTGGGCGTCGCCGAGGGAGCGGTGGTCGAAGTTGGCGGAGGCGTAGTCGGGGACGCGGCGCCAGCCGTCCAGGGCCGAGCGGATCTGCCGAGGGTCGTTGTGGCAGCCGAGGACGGCTTTCTGTGCCAGGCCGGTGATAGTCATCTGGCCGGCGGCGGCGATCAGCGGTGTGACGGGCGTGCGTCGAACCGTGGCGGGCGTCGACCCTTCCACAGATTCCGGGTCGTTCTTGTCCGTCTTGGTCTTGACGTCCTCGAAGCACATGACGTTGGTCAGGGCGGCGAACCATCGGGCCTGGCGGTTCCCCGTCTCGCGTTCGGCCTGGGTGAGTTCGCGCAGCGTGTGGTGCGCGGTGTCGACTTGAAGGCGCAGGGCTTCGTTGGGGGCGGTGGTGTCCTCGCGGGTTCGGGTGAGGAGTCCGGGGACGTGCGGGAAGGAGTCCCAGCCTTCATCCTTCGTTCCGGCTGTGTCGGTGTCCTCGTCGTCTTGGTCCTCGGTCTCGGCCGTGTCGTCCGACTGCCCTGCCGTGGGGGCGGGCTTGGGCGGGAGGTGGGCGATGAGGAGGTCAGTGAGGGTGTCAAGGGCGAGGGGCTGGTCGGTAGTGAGGACGGCGGGGCCAGCAGGGCCGTTCCAGTGGAGGCGGGGCTTGGCGGTCAGGGCGGCGGCGGTGAGTTCAAGGATGCCGAGGGCGGCGAGGAAGCCGAGCGGGTCGTCGGCGTGAAGGGCGGGGAGTTCAAGTTGGTGCACGGTCAGTTGCCTTCCTCGGAGCAGGCGATGTCGGCGAGGCGGACGACGGATTCCAGGAGGGCCAGGCCCCAGGAGCCGTAGCGCTGGTTGAGTGCGTCGAAGCGGTCGGGACCGTTCCAGTCGGTGCCGATCACCGTGCTGGAGACGCAGACGGCGGTGCCGTCGGGCATGGTGCACTCGACGAGAACGGGCTCGGGGTCGGCGACCGCGGGCAGCATCGGGCGGGCATAGCCGTGGTGCGCGGCGACGAGGTGGATGACGAGGTCGTGGTCGAGCCCTTGGGCGGCGGCGGGGCCGGTGGCGAGCCAGGTCTGGACGGCCGCGGCACTGAGGGCTTCGTGGCGCAGATCCTTGGACCAGTTGGCCAGGCGGGCTGCGCGTCGCCGGGCGGCGCGGTCGGCGGGGTCCATGCCGGACTTGGCTAGGGGTTCGGGCAGGGACTCGGCGAGCAGACGGTCACCCGAGCAGAGCATGCACAGGAACCGCGGGTGGTGTTTCCCGCAGTCGTGGGCCCGGGCCGCCAGTACGACGGCGTCAGCCAGGTCGTCGGGCAGTCCGACGGCCCGGGCGAAGTCACGGGCGCGTTCGCCAACCTGCTGGTGGTGGTGCTTGAGGGTGACGGTGCGGGTGAGGCTGCTGCTGTCCGGATCCTCGTCGTCCACGGAAATCCGGTAGCGGCCGGCGTCGGCGAGCCGCGGCGGGAGGAGGACGATCCGACCCTGCCCATCGCGGTCGACCAGCACCGCCCCGGCCCCAGCTGACCGTCCTGCGCGCCACTCGGCGACCTCCAACAGGCTCTCCAGACGCCGGCGCAGCGCCGGGGTGTGTCGGGCGGGGCCATCGGATGCGGTGTCGGTGGGCAGGGTGGCGAGCAGGCGGGTGATCGCGGCGCGGATGGCGTCGGTCGTGCCCACGGCGTCCGGGTCGTCGGGATCGGTGGTCAGGTCGGTGATGGCCTGTTTGACGATCGGGGCGAACTGCTCGGGGGCTGTGCCGGTGGTGCTGGCCAGGACGGCCGGGTCCAGGCGTAGCGGGGTGCGGGTGTTGTCGGTGGGTGGTCGCCGAGGTCGGGGACGGGGGTGTCGGGGTCGGCGGTCCAGCCGTAGGCGTCGTGGCCGCCGGCGGTGGTGGGCAGGACGAGGGTGGCGCCGGGCTTCAGGTCGTCGGCGGAGCGTGGGGTGGTCCAGGTGCCGTTGGTCTCGCGTTGGAGGACGGTGGTGCGCAGGCGGGTGGGTGGGTTGCGGGGTTCGGGTGTGGTGTCGGCGTCGGGGCCTTCGAGGTCGCTGGTGTCGGGGGTGCGGCGGGGTTCGGTGAGGAAGCGGCGCACGGTGGCCAGGGGCAGGGAGAGGGTTTCGGAGGTGTGGACGGGGGTGGTGCGGATGTGTTCGGCGAGGGCGTCGAAGTCGGTGGTGTCGGTAGGCAGGTCGGCGCGCCACAGGAGTTGGACTTCGGGCTGGCCGGTGTCGAGGCCGTGGAGGAAGGGGGCGGGGGATTCGTCGGGGACGGGGATGGGGCTGGTGCGGGCGAAGGCGTCCACGCGTACCTGGTGAACAGGTGGGATGTGTTCACCGGCGCGGGTGAGCGGTGCGGTAGCGGTGCCGTCCAGGAGGCCGGGCAGGGTGGCGGGGTTGAGGACCAGGCCGTCCAGGAGGTGGGGGGTCAGCTCGGCGGCATCCTGGGTGTCGTGGGTGGGGGCGTGCTGGGTGAGCCACTGCCAGGTGTTGGCGGCGGCCGGGCCGTAGACGGGGATGTGGTCGGGCTCCTCGGGATGGTGGGTGCGGACGAGGATCGCGGGTACGGGGCCGAGTTCGCCGCGGCGGTCGAGGCGTCCGAGGCGCTGCAGGGCGGATGCCCAGTCGCCGCATTCGCTGACCATCGCGCCGAAGGTGCAGTCGATCCCGACTTCGAGGGTCTGGGTGCTGACCACGACGAGGGGGCGCTCGCGGTCCGGTTCGATGCCGTCGAGGAGTTCGGTCAGCGGGCCGGTGACGAGCAGGTCGCGCTCCGCGGGCCGGCAGCGGCCGGTCAGCAGGAGTACGTCCACGTCTCCTCGCCGGGCCAGCGCTTCGTGGGCGGCGCGGGCGTGGGTGATGGTGTTGGCGATCACCGCGACCGCGGGCAGCCCCAGGACGGGCAGGACGGTGTCCAGGCCGGTCTCGGCCGCGAGGGCGAACGCCTCCGCGGGCTTCTTCGACCAGGCGCTGGCGTCGAGCAGCGTCACGTGGCGCTTGGCCGCGATCCGCCGACCGGCGATCGGATGGGCGCGGTCGGCGTCGCCGATGCCCAGGCGGGGACGGCCGCCCGTGGCGCTGGTCGCCGACAGGCTCACCACTCGAAGCGCCCGTGCCGCGAGCTCCCCGCGCACCGCCGTCTGCTGGTAGAGCGCGGTGGCGGCGGCGGTTGCCAGCAGGGCCTTCGACAGGTGGGCCTCGTCCAGGGCGAGCAGTGCGTCGTGTCCGGTCAGGGCGGCGTCGATCGGAGCGCGCTGCGGGGAGGTGTGGTAGCCGCGGAACAGCAGGCGGCTGCCGTACTGGTCCACGGTCGAGGTCACGACCAGCGGCTGGGCCGGGCTGCGCACCCAGTTCGACTCCCAGCGGGTGCCGCCGCGCATCCGCACCACCTCCAGCGGCAACTCGCCGCCACCGAGATCGCACAGCGCAGCGGCGACCTTCGCCCGCACCGAGCCGGCCGGCGCCTCGGCGAGGGCCTCGGCCAGCTCGATGGAGTGCTGGTGGGCCTGGTCGACCACCAGACGCCGGTCGACGCAGAAGAACAGCCGCAGCGGCACTGTCCGGTACTCGCGGCCCAGTTCCTGGTGTCGGTGGAGGGTGTGCTGCTGAGCGAGGAGGAAGAGCCAGATGTCGATGAAGGTGGTCTTGCCCAGCGCGGTGGGAACGTCGAGGTCGGGCCAGTCCGCGCCGGCCGCCACGGCATCCAGGTAGGCGCTCTGCCACGGGAACGGCGCCCAGCCCTCGCACCCATCGCAGGTCACGGTCGTGGCGCCGTCGGGGCAGTGGGTGTGGTGGTGAACCTCCCGGAAGAAGGCGGGGAACTCGGCTGCATCGATCGCTGGCGGTCGCCCGGTGCCCGTCACTGGTCGTCCTCCTGGAAGTCGGGCTCCGGGCGGCACAGGCCCAGGCCGAAGTTCTTCTTGCTGCCCAGCACCACCGGCCCCGACACCGGCACCGGGAAGGTCAGGCGCACGTGGCAGCTCGGCAGCGGCCGCTCCCCCTCCTTTCGACGGAGCGGGAACCGGTCTGCATCTCGCGCACCGGGCACGAGCCCGCCTCGCGGGCTCACCTGCACCTGCGTGGGTTCGGGCAGCCCGGCCGCGGCGCAGCTGGCCGCGATCGAGTCCGCCCACGCGGCTTCCTCGTACTTCTTGGGGAAGCGGTCGAGGACCATCGGCAGCACCGTGGCCCATACCGTCGACGGCCCCTGCCACGTACACGGCTGGACGGTCTGCGGCCACTGGTCGTGGTCGGCGGGACTTACCCGCACCAGGTCCAGCGGTTCCCCGTCCGCGAATCGGATCCAGCGCAAGCCCCCGTCATGGCGAAGGAGGGCAGCGAGCAGCGCCTTGCGGTCCGGCCTGGGCATCTCGCGGGGCAGGGCGATGCCTAGGCCGCGCAGCATCCCGTCGGCGTGCTGGTGGCCGGTGAACGGCAGTGCGAGGTAGGCGACCGGCCGCGGGTCGTCCGGGCTGTTCTTGTGGCCGTGGACTGTGGTCATCGCCTCGACGTCGTGGCCCATCGCCTCCAGCGTGCCCATCACCATGTTTCGCAGCCGACCGGTCAGCTCCAGCGTCCACCGCGGGTCCAGCGCCACGCCCGGGGCGAATGAGAACGTCAGCAGATCGCCGAACGGACCGTCCACGGCCGGCGTTTCGGGCCGGTCGGTGTGGTCGGTATCGAGGTAGTGGTGGGTGACCGACTGGCTCCAGGACGGCCGCTGCTCCTCGAACGCCTCCTCCAGCCACGCCAGGTACCCGCGGTAGGGGATCCGGATCGGCCGCGAGCCCTTCGGGTACTCCCCATTGGCCGCAGGCCTCCAGCTCTGCCGCCACCCATCCTCGTCACCGGATTCGTCGGGGCCGCACCAGGCATCCAGCAGCCCGGCCCCGGTCGATCGCCCGAAGTACGGCACCCGACTCGCCAGATCCTTCAACACTGGGGCGAGCTCCTCCCCCGGCTCCGCAGCCCAGCTAAACACCATCCGCGTACCGGACAGCGTCTTCTGCGCCCATGCCCGGGGGACGCCGCCGGCGGTGCGTCCCGGCAGCAGGCCGTGGGTCACCTTCTTCGGGTCCACGATGTTGGTCACCACCCACGCCGCGCGCGGGTGCTCCGCCTCCATCGGCCTGGCCGGCACCGTGACCACGGGTGGCGCCTGCGCCTCCAGCCAGGTCAGCGCCATCCGGTGCGCGGCATCGTCGAGGTCGGCGTGCGCGACCAGCGCACAGAACAGGCGGGCCGGGTGGGGCGGCCACTCCGCGCGCTCACCATCCATAGCGGTCGCCTGGTAGAGCGGCTCCAGCAGCTCCACCGAGATGTGGAAAGGCATGACGCTCTACTCGCCTTCCGCCTCACCGATGCCCTCCAGGCGGAAGGAGCGCTCGATCGCCTGCTGCACCTGCGTGTTCGGCCGCAGCCGCACCGGCTCCTTCGACCACTTGAGGCCCGCCTCCTCGGCCCGCAAGCGCGCGAACTCGAACAGCTCCAGGGCCTGCCCTGCGGTGTCCAGCTCCAGCGGCTCCGTCACCGCCACACCCTCGCGCCCGCGGCCGACCCACTCGATCCGCTCCGACACCAGCAGCAGGTCGCAGCCCGACCGCAGCCGCACCGCCGGCGCCGCGAACGCCAGCCGGTCCCCCAACAGCGCCAGCGCCGCCAGCAGGGCCCTCGCCGCCCGCACGTACTCCTTCGGCGCGTCACCGAAGCGCAGCGCCCTCAGGCCCGCCATGGCCAGCGCCGCGTTCCGCTCGATCGCCCGCACCGTCACCCCGCCCATGCCCTCGACCGGCGGGATCATGCCGTGCCCGACCGCCGACGCCTTGAGCGCCTTCCCCTTGCCCTTCTTCCCAGTGCCCTCCACCGGCCTCCAGCCGTCAGCGGTCAGCTCCACGTTGTCCCCGGGGAAGTTCCACTTGTCGAAACGCCCCGCCGCCCGCTTCCCCGACAGCGGATGCAGGCCCACCAGCTCCGAGGTGTAGGTGCGCGGCACCTTCAACTGCACACGGCGCTTGCGGTGCGAGTCCCAGAGGCCGAACACCAGGTCCGACGGGGCCGACTCCAGGAAAGCCCTCACGTCTCCGGTCCCGGTATCGCGAAGCGCCCGGCCCGTTTCCGTGTCGTCGAACTTCGCCCCGGCCTCGTCCAGCGCGTCCCGGAAGTAGGCGTCGCGGGAGCGGTGCGGCGCGTCCAGGTTCGTCATCCGAAGCTCCCGGCCCTCCGCACTCACGTGCAGCGCCAGGTGCGGCACCATCGCATCCCCCAGGTCGACGGCCTCCAGCAGGGCCGTCTCACAGCGGTTCGCCTGCGACTGCCGCTGGTCCAGCAGCACCACCCTCGTGCGCTGCCCGCCGACCCACCGGTCCTCGAACAACTGGCCCGGACCGTCGCCCTCCTTGACCTTCACCGTCGGCGGAGCCACCGGCGCTCCCACACCGGCCACCGGCTCGTAGTGGGCCACGATCCGGATCGCACCGTCCGCCGACAGCCCGCTCGCCGCCTCGGCCAGTCGCTCGTACAACGCCTTCATGGAAGCCTCCTTGGGTAGGAATCTCTCGGACAGTTCGCATCGAAGCAGCCACCACCGACAGCCATCACTCATGTGAGTGATTGATCGTCAGAATTGCTTATTCAGCGATGACTTGAACTAGGATGCGTCGATCTGTGCCGACTAGCCGTAGCGCTTCCTTCGAACCTGATGCCTGCAACTCCGCATCTTTCCACGCTAGTTGGCCTTCAAATCCACCTGCAATCCGAGGGGTCAGCGGCCGCAGCGATCACTTTCGCCTCCCCAAAGGCGTCCTACGGCAGGCTGACGCCGCGCGGGCCACGGGCTGAACTTCTACGGCGGGGTCCCAAAGCCGCCTTCACCGCCCGAGCCCTCATGGAACCCGCTGACTTCACACGCGGCACCGCGATCCCCCACGAAGGTCCTGACCAGGCCCGTTCCGCGGCCCTACAGGTCCAGACTGGCCGCAGGTCCGCCCGCGAGCCGGAAGGAGAACGCCATGCGTGGTACCGGAACGATCTACAAGCGGTGCGGCTGCCGGGAGCCCGATACCGGCCTACAACTCGGAAGCCGCTGTCCGGACCTGCATCGTCGCGGCCACGGCTCCTGGTATCTCGCGATGCCAAGGCAAGCAGCCGTAGACGATCGCCGGTCACGGCTGCGCCGAGGCGGCTACCGCACACGGGCTGACGCCGAGCAGGCACTCAGGCGACTTCAAGACCACGATCGCGTCCGCGCGGGCGGGCTCCTCACAACCGGGCAATGGCTGCAGCGCTGGTACGTGATCGTCGAGCCGCATCTGCGACCGTCGACCGCCCGCGGCTACCGGCAGCACTTGGAGCAGTACCTCGTGCCACTGCTCGGCCGCGAACTGCTCTGCGAGCTGACCAACGACACGGTCCAGCTGGCTTTCAGCGCCATCGTCCGTCGGCACCAGATCATCGGCCGACCAGTCAGCGCCGGCACACTGCGCCGCGTCCAGGCGACACTGCGCGCCGCCCTGAACCTCGCCGTGCGCAGCGGCCTGCTGACCACCAACCCTGCCCGCCATCTCGACCTACCACGAGCACCTCGGCCGCACCCGGTCGTCTGGACGGACAACCGGGTCGCGGAGTGGAGGCGGACGGGCGAGCGCCCGCCTGTTGCCGTGTGGACACCCCTCCAGACCGCCGCGTTCCTCGCGTTCGCGGGTGATCACCGGTTGTACGCCCTCTACCACCTGTACGCCCTGCGTGGCCTCCGTCGCGGAGAAGGCGCTGGGCTCCGCTGGGCAGACTTCGACTCCTCTGGCCGCACACTCACAGTCGCTAGGCAGCTACAGCAGCGGGAGAACGGGCGACTGGAAGTCTGCCCGGTCAAGACACGGGCCGGCGAGCGGACGATCGCCCTCGACAGAAGCACCATCCACGCACTGAACACACACCGTAACCAGCAAAAGGAGGAGAAACTGGCAGCGGGAATTCACTGGAATGAGTCCGATTACATATTCACCGACACCTACGGACGTCCGCTGCGCCCGGACTACATCGGCCATGTCTTCCAGAACATGGTGCGCAAGAGCGGCCTGCCACCTGTCCGGCTCCACGACCTGCGCCATGGCGCGGCAAGTCTCGCCCTGACCGGCGGATCCGATCTCAAGGTCATCCAAGCCCAGTTGGGGCACTCTACGATCATGACGACCGCCGACACGTACACGTCGGTACTTCCCGAGACGGCCCATCTCAGCGCTGAGGCGACGGCCCGCGTGGTCATCGATGCAGCCCGAAAGCTCTCCCGAGGCATCCGGTATCAGTCCACGCCGCGCAGACGGCAAACGAAGGGCCGACCGGGAACCTCGCCGAACAGAGAGCCACGCAGCTCAGTGTGAGACTTTGACGGTCCGTTGCCCGACCCGGCCGCCCCACGCGTGACCCACTCGCGACCCATCGAGGAGGAGCCGCCCGCCCGGTCACACCTTCACAGGAACAAGAAAGGCCAGGTCACAAGGGGTGGCGCACCGAAAAGTGGCCTCCGAACGAAATCGGAAGGCCTACGGATTAAAAGTCCGCAGCTCTTGAGTTAGCGTCGGCGCGAGGTAGGGGACCGACGGCTCCAGACCCCTTACGTTCGTCACAGACCGTAGCTGCCGTCCCGCGTCTGCCGTCACTTTCAGGGTACTCCGGGCCATCTCCGCGGCGCTCCGGCCGCGACCCACCAGGCAAGAACGCCATTTACGGCCTGCATCACTGCCAGCGCCGCAAACCGCCCCCTCTGCCCGGGGTGACCTGCGCGGACTCCCGTGGCAGCAGGCCCTCGTCAGCGGTCGCAGACGTCAGGCCGCCTTCCACCCGGCGTGCCCGCCGGAGCTCGACGCGCTTCGAAGAACGACCCGTGCGTACGGTCTGCCCCGTTCAGCACGCCAAACCCTGTTCCGCCCGTCCAGGCGGACAGGTGACTGTGGGCATGCCCGGCCGAGCCCGAGCGGCTCCACCACCCCATCAGAGGGAGACCATGCACGTCCGACCCCACGTTCCCGCCACAAACCGCCTCTCGGTCCCGACCCAGACCCCTGCCGGCCCCGCTCACGAGGCCAATCCGGCGCCGGAGTTCGACCTCCTGCACAGCGGCTGGTACTCCACCGAGGAACTCGCCTTGCTGTTGAAGGTCGACCCCTCGACCCTGCGGCGCTGGCGCTCCGCCACTCCCCCTTAGGGCCCGCCCTTCATCCAGATCGCGCCCAGGCTCTACCTGTACAGCATCCCCGACACCCAGCTGTGGCTCGCCCAGAAGCGCACCGACCCATCCGAGGCAGCCTGAATGCCCGACCACACCCCGCTCATCCCCATGGGTGTCGACCTCACCACCGACATCGAGCACCGCCCCGACCGCCGCCCGCAGTTCCGCTACCGCGCCCGCGTGCGCTGGACCGACCCCAACGCCGGCGGCCGCAAGTCGGCTTCCTCCTCCGTCCCCACAGAGGAGGAAGCCAAGGCCTGGATCGCCCGCATGCAGCGGGCCGCAGCACGCGGCATCACCCCCAAGACCCTCACCATGACCCTCGCCGAGTACGGCGAGGAGAACTGGGACCTGGCGATGCGCGGCCTGGAGACCACCACCCTCGACCCCTACACCGCCGGCTGGAAGCTGCGCGTCACCCCGGTCCTCGGCCACATACCCGTCACCAGCATCACCAACGGCATCACCGACAGGGCCCTCCACTCCTGGATCGCCGACGGACTCAGCATCTCCTCCGTCAAGAACAGCCTCGCCCCGCTCGTGCGCATCATGGAGCAAGCCGTCCGCGACGGCCTCATCGACTTCAACCCCTCCCGCATGAGCGGCTGGCAACGCCTCTACAAGAAAGCCGAAGACGAACTCGACGACCCCCGCTCCCTCGCCCTCGCCGACTGGGACGCCCTCGACGAACTCGCCAACGCCCTGGTCGAACGCTCCCACAACCACTACCGCGGCTGGGGCGACATCGTCCGCTTCGCCGCCTGCACCGCCGCCCGCATCGGCGAAGTCTCCGGCGTCCGCGTCAAGGACATCAACCGCTTCGACTGGACCTGGGACCTGTGCCGCCAAACCACCACCGGCCCCGGCGGCCTCATCGACAAAGGCACCAAGGGCAAGCGGCGCCGCACCGTCCCCATCATCGAAGAGATCCGCGACCTCGTGAACTGGCGCATGACCGTGGTCGGCAACGACCCCATGGCGCGCCTCTTCACCGGGCCACGCGGCGGCCGCGTCACCACAGCCATCCTGCGAGACGCCACCCACTGGGACGAAGTCGTCGTCGGCCTCGGCTACGAGTACCTGCGCCGACACGGCCTCCGGCACACCGGCCTCACCTGGCTCGCCGACGCCGGCGTCCCCATCCACGTCCTCCAGAAGATCGCCGGACACGGCCACATCACCACCACCCAGCGATACCTCCACCCGGACAAGAGCTCCATCGAGAAGGCCGGCCAGACCCTCAGCAGGCACCTGTCGCCCGACCGGCACACCTCGTCGCCGACGGCGGCACCGGCCGAGGCGACAGTGCGCCATCTGCGCCTCGTCCACCGGGCATCCGCCGGCGCCCCCACTGGCACGTTGCCCACAACGGCGGGTTCGTCATCGTCAACCACCGTGCTGTAGAAGTGGCCTGTGGCAGACGATGAAGAAGACGTGCCGCCCTGGGTCCGGTTGCTGCTCCGCGAGCAGACCGCGCGCAACATCCACGGCAGCCTCCAGGCATCTGGAATCGCCGCGCCGCTGGAGGACGTACGAGACCTGTGCAACCGCCCGGTCGAGATGTACGACGCAGGCCCTTCTCCGCTCCCGCGTGAGTGAGCACTTCATCTCCCCAACCGCGGCGGCACGTTGTGCCCCCGTAGCGGTTGCCCCTCCCCTACTCGGCTCGGAGCCGCTGATTCTCGGCGGCCCCAGCCGGGTAGTGCTGCTGGCATATCGCGCAGGCAGCGCGGCCCCGCGTGGGGCCGCGCTGTCGTGGACCAGGGGGTGGACCGGGTGGCACGCCGAAAGACGGTGGCGGAGATCCTTGCCGAGGCGTACCGCTTGAAGCAGCAGGCGCGAGCCGCGCAGGGCGGGGCCCAACAGGCGGCCGGCCGCGCTGCCGCCCCGGCGGCTCAACCCCGTCCCAGGAAGCGGAAGGTGGACCCCGCCGTCGAACACGCCCGGCTCCTGGCCGCCGGCGAGAAGCACCTCCAGCGCGAAGAGGCCGCCCGCGCCAAGGAAGCCGCCCGGGTGGAAGCCGAGTTGGCCAAGCGCCTGACGGCTCGGCGCCGGGAGGAGGAGGCGAGGAAACGCGCGGACGCCCTGGCCGAGAAGGAAGCCCAACGGCAAGCCCGGCAAGCCGAGACGACCCGACTCAAGGCCCAGGCCGAGGAGGGCACCGCCGAGTGCAATCGGCGCCGCGAGGAGCTGGAATCAGTCCTGCTGCTGCGCCCCGAGGGCCTGGAGGCCTGGCACCCGCACGTCGAAGAAGCGTTCGCCCACGATGGCCCTCAGGGTGTCGCGGAGCTGATCGAGGACCTGCTGCAGCGCTCCCCCGTCCCCTCTGGCTGCCGGGCCGCGGCCCAGGCGGTCTACGTCCCCGAGGCCCAGCAGCTCCTGGTCGACGTCGAGCTGCCAAACCACGAGATCGTCTCGGCGGTGGCCTCTTACCGCTACGTCGCACAGCGCGCCCAGGTCGTCCCCCAGCCCGCCAAGCCGGCCGAGCTCAACGAGGCCTACGCCAGGCTGGTGGCCCGCCTGGCCCTGCGCGCACTGGACGAGGCGTTCTCCGCCACACCGGCCGCGTTCGTGGAGACCGTTATCCTCAACGGCCGCGTCAACGCCACCGATACGGCGACCGGCCAGGCGATCCGGGCCTGCGTCGTCAGTGTCGTCGCCCAGCGCAAGGACTTCGCCGAACTGGTCCTGGACGAGCCCCGGCTCGACCCGCAGCAGTGCCTCCACCGGCTCGGTGCCACCGTCTCCAAGCACCCCCACGACCTGGAACCGGTCACACCCATCGTCGAGGCCGACCTGTCCCGCTACCGCATCACCACCGACACCGCCGTGGTCGCCACCCTGGACAGCCGGCCCGACCTGCTCCAGATGAACCCCTACGACTTCGAACGCCTGGTCCGTGAACTCTTCGAAGCCATGGGCTACGAGACCTGGCGCACCCAGGGCTCCCGCGACGACGGCGTGGACGCCGTCGCGACGTTGACCGACCCGACCGGGTCCACCATCTTCGCCATCCAGGCCAAGCGCTCCAAGAACATCGTCCCGGTGAACACCGTCCGTGCCATGTCCGGGGTCATCCAGGACAAGGACGCCGGCTACGGCATCGTCGTGACCACCTCGTGGTTCGGCAAGGACAGCTACGACTTCGCCCACCGCAACGGCCGCCTGCGCCTCATCGACGGCCGCAACCTCAAAGCCCTGCTCGCCGAGCACCTGAACATCGACGCCCTGATCGGCCTGCCCAAGGTCCCCCCGGGCTGGCAGGCCGGCGACCTGGTGTAAGCGCGAACGCGCGGCCGCCGCAGCGGAGTGCGGCGGCCCGTCGGCCAATGGCTGCGGTCCCCGGCTGGTCCCCAGCAAGATCACAAAGCCACGGCACCGCAGCCGCCCACCACCTGCCGGGCCATCAACAAAAAGGCCGCTGACCTGGGATTTCTCCCGGCCAACGGCCTTTCCGACTCACGTCGGGACGACAGGATTTGAACCTGCGACCCCTTGACCCCCAGTTTAGTAGGGATATCCTATTACCCCTCAAAATGCGCCCACGCACACGTCGTGCGCGTGCAGACGAGCATGTTTCGCGCACCTCGTGCGGCAGCGCGCATGACGTGTGGTCCCCAGCTGGTCCCCAGGTCAGGGGCTTGATGGAGGGTCTGGGTGGCGTTCATGTCTCCAGGGTAGCGCCACTCCGGCCGTCAATCCAGTGATTCCGGCGGATCGCCCAAAGAGCCACCGGACAGAAGCCAAGGAGTGCCGGCAGAAATCAATCCGGCCAGGCCGAACTCCAGCCAGAGATTGGTCACCAGAAATCCCACTATCGCCAATTCCGTGTGGCCTCGCAGGAATTTCCGGCGCCCGCCAACGCTCCCTCCGAAGACCGCTCCGAGGCTCGGCGCCACGCACCGCGCGTGGTCCGGGTTGTACGAGCCCGACAACCCACGGCCAGCAGGCCGGTCTCCTGCGTCCGGTCGGCAGCCACCCTTTCCGATGATGAACCCTGGAAGCCCCAATGCGTGCGATCAAGTTGCCCTACCCACCAGCCACACAGCGTGATCACCGTCGCGGCGTGTCGTCAGCGCGTGTCCCGGCCAGTCGATCTTGCCAGTGCTCCACGCCCCGCCCCGCACGCTCTGCCGCCACACCCACCACTCCCGCAACTCTGGACAGGCCATCACCACTTGGTTCAAGGAGGACTCCCATGGCGCAGCGTCCCAAGCGGGGCAGGGTGTATCGACGGTGCGGGTGCAAGGACGGCAACAGCGGGAAGCAGTTGGGTTCGTGGTGTCCGCGGCTGGCCGCCGACACCGCGCACGGCCGGTGGACGTACGCGGTGGACCTGGCGCCGGAGGACGGCAAGCGCAGGACTCGGCGGCGGGGCGGGTTCGCCAGTCAGGCGGAGGCGGCCCGGGAGATGGCGCGGGTGCTGGATGCCGAGTACCGGGGTGTGTACGAGGACCGCACGCTACGCGTCGGGCTGTTCCTGTACGAGTGGCTGAAGTCGAAGCGCCCATCACTGGCCCCGAACACCTGGTCTGCCTACCGGGCGTGCATCGAGCGCGACCTGGTCCCGGCGTTCGGCGGCATGCTGCTGGTCGACCTGCGTCCCAAGCACATCGACGCCTGGGTGAGCGCCCAGCTCGCCGCCGGCCGAGGCCCCACCACCTTCCACCACGCGGTGGCCGTGCTGCGCAACGCCCTGAACCACGCCGTGCGGACGTGGCGGCTGCGCTACAACCCGGCCAAGCACTCCGTACCCGCCAAGCCCCGCGCCGCCGAGCGCGTCTGCTGGACCCCCGACCAGGCCGCGGCCTTCCTGCGCCACAGCACCGAGCACTACGCCGACCGGCTCACCGACCTGTTCGAGGTCATGCTCGGCACCGGCATGCGCCGCGGCGAGGTCCTCGCCCTCCACTGGTCCGACGTGCACCTCATGGACCGCCAGCTCTACGTCCGCTGGACCCTGACCGCCGTGAACAACGGGAAAATCCACCTCGGCGAGCCCAAGACCGAAGCCAGCCGCGCATGGATCAGCCTCCCCCCAGAGTCATGGCCGCCCTCCACCGCCAGGCAGGCCTGCAGATGGCCGCCCACCCGGAAGGCAGGTTGGAGGGGCTCGTTTTCGCCCGCCCGGACGGCGAACCCCTGCGCCCGCAGTGGGTCCTTGACCAGCTCCGCAAACGCACCGCCGAACTCGACCTGCCGAATATCGGCCTTCACGACTTGCGCCACACTGCGGCCAGCATCATGATCGCCGCCAACATCCCCCTCGCCGTCGTCTCAAAGGCTCTGCGCCACTCCAACCTCGCCATCACCGTCGATCTCTACGGCCATCTCCTCAAGGACTCCGCCGACGACGCCGTCAAAGCGCTATCCGCCGCACTCGACCGGGCAGACTCTCACCGCGACGACAGGACTTCCGCGACCATGCCAAGTACCTGTCTGGCCGCGTAGGTCAGGACACCCGGCGCCCGGCAGACCTGGACGAAGCGTCTGGAACTCCTTGACCTGCCGCACCCACCAGACCCGGCAACCACCCTGCTGGCTCTGCTCGGTACGGGCCAGCGCTGAACGCCGGGCTCGGGAGAGTCGCAGATCCAGCGGCCCGCTGTGGGCAGGCACCCGGCACGCCTTACGGGGTCCAACCCGCAAAACGGTAGCGGACCCACGTGGGGCCGATCACTGGTGCGGGGCGGTGGCTCAGTGTGCTGTCTGTTGAGCCGAAGGGACTGGCTGTGCGGCTGAGGGTGATCGCGGCGGTCTGATCAGCTCGGTGCATGGGGTTCTCGGATCGCGGTTGGAGGACAGGGCTGTGCCTCCTGCGGCGCCGGGACCGAAGCGCTGTTGCCGTCAGCACCTCGCGGGAGAGGATCGGAGTGTGGGCGGGACGTCGTTGGTGCCGTCTCCCGAATGGTGAGCCACTGAGTGTCTTCGAGGTGATGGTTCTGGTTTGCGGCTTCCTGGGCAACGCGGTCGCCTGCCGTGAGCATCACGAGGGCTTGATCTTGTAGGGCGGGCGGTAGCCACTCCACGAGCAGCCGGGCGCGGCTCGGATCGATCTTGAGTGCTGTGTTGCGAGGACGGGTGATGAGGAGCCGGTAGCAGCCTTCCGCTGGTTCAACGGGCGGTAGGCCCAACAGCGTTGCGGTAATGGAGGCCCTGGCCGGGATGGACAGGCCGTCCGCGTCGAGATCTCCGTAGTAGAGGATGCGGTGGATCTGAGGGAGTTCGGTGATGCTGGCAACGGTCGCCTCGAAGGCGCGGCCGGCGCCGAAAGCGATGTAGCCGATCCGTCCGGGGTCGCGTTGGAGCAGATGGCGCAGGGTGGCGAAGGTATCGCTGTTCTCGATCACGAGTATGGTGTCGCCGTCTCCGAGGTGTCGGTAGGCGAGCGGTGGGGGTTCCCGGTATGTCGCGAGCTGGTCGAGGTCGAGTCGGCCCGGGCCGAAGAGCGCTCCGCTGATCAGACTGTCAAGGCGCTTCTCGTCGTTGAAGATCTCGTGGGATCGTTCGCGCAGGGACAGCGGGCGGCGGGCCTGTGCTGTGCTACTCGTGTCCCGAAACCACCGGTTGATCGCGGTCAGGATGTTCGTCTGTGCGGTGGTGATGCGCGCGGCCGATACCCAGCTGAGCTCCGGTCTCCATGACCGCGTTTCTCGGGGTGCCGAGGCGGTCGGGTGGGAGCGGACGATGCGGACGGCGTCGGGTAGTGGGGGGCGCCCGGCGTCCCACTTCGCCGGGTTGGAGGGCAGGGTGAGGAGTTGCGCGTCGGCAAGCTCGATGAGCAGAGTGGCGAGGCTACGGCGGCTGTTGCCGCTGTGGGAGAGGCCCGGCAGGGCAGAGGCGAATGCCTCCGTCAGGGCTGTGCGAGAGAGCGTGCCGCCGCCGGGGGTCCTGGCCTGCAGGGTGTCGTTGAGCCGGGTAGCGGCTGGAGACAAGGGTGGCATGGGGCTGTCGTCTGGCGTCTTCATTGTCCGGCCTCGGTCTTGGTGTAGAGCCGGGCGGCGCTCAGGTAGCCGGCGGGTTCGGGGGCCTCGGGGTCGGGTGTGACGCGTGGCCTGGGGACCAGGGATGCGCGCACGCGTTCGTCGACGCGGACGAGGGACAGCCCGCTTCGGGCTTCCGCGTCGTTGCGCAGTTGGATGCGCAGGGGGAACCGCAGGGTGGCGTTGTCGTCGCTGAGTCCGGTGGTGTAGAGCAGCTGGATGCCAAGTGCTGTGGCCATCTCCTGCTGGATCTGCATGAGGTAGTCGGCGTTGGCGCGCCCGATGGGGTTGTCCAGCATGAGGAGGCCGCCGTGCCGAGTGCGGCGGCGTGGGCCTGGTGAGGTTCGCAGGGCGGCCAGCGCGCAGTACAGGAGGATGGCTCCGGTGAGTTCTTGGCCGCCTGAGAAGATCGTTTTCATGTCCTCCACGAGCACGTGCTCGATGGTGCGCGAGGCAGTTGGTTTGATCACCTTGGCGGTGAAGCCTCGTGGGACGGCGCGGTGGAGGCAGCGCATGACGACGTCGATTCCCTTGAGCCCAGCGGCGTTAGGGGCAGTGGCCATGATCTGGACTGCTTCGCGGATAAGTCCATGGAGCAGGGGCTGCTCCGGCGGCTGGTACTTGATCGTCAGGAAGCGCTGGTTCGACCATGGACCGGCGTCGTCGGGGAAGACGGAGAAGGCACTGGCGCGGTCGAGCTTCTTGAGCTCTTCGGAGACGCGACCTGCCAGTTGGAGGACCAGGGTTTCGCGTACTTGCTCGACTCCGTTCAGCTGAGACGCCAGGACAGCGGCGCGTTCAGTGAGAGCGGTGACGAAATCGGCGGCCAGGGGAGGGATCATTCGTCCGTCGAGAGCAGAAATCTGTGCGCGCAGGGGAATGTCGAGGTCGTGGTAGGCGACGTTGGAGACGGCGTCCTTCAGATCGGCTACGGCTTGTTCGACGGCTCGGTCGGCGGTGGTCTGCTGCGTGTGGGCTGTCGTGTGGAGGTTCACGGCCTCTCGGGCTTTGGACTCGGCACCTTCGAGTGTTCCAGGGTAGGGTGCGGCCTCCTCATCGATGGGCATGCCTTTGATCGCCGCCTCGAAGAGTGCAAGGACCGGGGCGAGGGTGGTGCGGCTGCGCTCAGCCTGCTTCTTGGCGCGGCGCGCGGCATCGAAGGAGTCCCCGGCCGTACGCGCTGCCCGGTCCGCGCTGCTCTTCAAGTCTCCGGCTGTCTCCAGCAGTTGCTGGGCCTGGACCCGGTCATGCGGGGTCCACTCCTGTGCGGCTTCCTCCTCCAGCCAGGCTTGGCCTTCTGCCGGTCGGGCTTGCTCGAGCCGTAGTTGGACGCGGGCGCGCTGCGAGTTGAGAAGGGTTTCGTCGGTCTGCAGTTGCGTGGCCTGCCCGGTCAGGCTGCGCACGAGGGCGTCCCGCTGGATGGCATCGTCAGCACGTGTGTCCTGAGCAAGGGCCTGTGCTCGATCTTGTACAGGGGGCGGGACCCTCTTCCAGAGGGCCTGGCAGGTCTGGAGGTCGGCCCCGGCAGTCCGCGCGCGCTCGCGAAGGTCGTCACCGACCTCACGGGCGTGTAGGTCGGAGGCGGCTTGCTTGTACTGCTGTCGCAGCACGGGCAGGGGGTCGAGTACGCCGGCCTGTGCCTGGCGGCGTTCGGCCTCGTTGGTGGCCGTGGTCACCTCCAGCTCCCTGCTGTGTCGGCCCGCCTCTTGCTCATGGTTCTCGATGAGGCGGGCACGGCGAAGGCTCTCGTCCTCCGCTGCGGAGCAGGCTGCTTCCAGCTTGCCGAACTCGGCGAGCCGCAGCGTGGTCTGGCGTTCGAGTTCGGCGATCCGGTCAGCAGCACGGCCCGCCTTGGCCTCGCGGTCGGCCAGCCGCTCCAGGTTGTCTGCCGACTTTTGCTGGGCCGCCCACTGGGCGAGGACGGCATCGCGTTGCGACTCGGCCTCGTCCAGGGCAAGTTCGAGTTCCTGCACTCGGTCGGAGGCCGCATCGGCTGCTTCCGTGGCGACTCCGGCGGCGGCCTGAAGGCTCCTCAGTTCCTCAAGGCGTACGTCGAGGGGAAGCTCTCCGATCTCGTCCTGCCAGTGGTCCAGGGCGGCAAGGAGGCGTGCCGTTGCCTTTCGACGTGTCTGCTGCTGCTGGATTTCCTCGGAGGTCTCCCGGATACGAGCCTCGACGATCTCCCGCTCGCGTGCGGCGGCCAGTTCATCGTGCATGGCGGGTGTGGGCTCCACCACGGTGCGCCCCGCCTGGTCGCTGGGGACCGTGTTGGCGAACCGGTTGCCGGTTCCGATGGCCACGGCCGCTGCCGGCAGTGGGCGGAGCTCTTCCAGGAACTGGCGCGCCTTCTCCAGCGCGGACTCGTCGGTGACGATCACTCCGTCCACCAGGTCGGGGTGATCGGACACGGCCCGGGCGTGGAGGTCGGTCGGCAGGTTGTCGCGCATCCAGATCCATCCGGGATGGGCAGCGACTCCGTGCCCGAGCAAGGCGTCGCAGACCTCGCGGACGTGAGCGCGCGCGGGCAGCAGTCCGGCACTGGTGTCCAGGGCAGTCAGGTACTCCTGGTCTCTGTCCAGACTGCGCCGTTGAGCTGTGAGGACTCCTTCCAGAGCTGCATGGCGGCGGCTGGCGACCTCGTGTAGCGGCTCTGCCGCAGCGGCGATCCAGGTCAAGGCATCATCGCCGGTCGCGTCGAGCTCTGTCTCCAGCAGCTCCGAGCTGAGGGGATCGCGCTGGATGTGCCGCGCCCTGGTCCGGAGCCTGTCGATCACAGCGCTCGCATTGTCTGCAGCATTGCTGGCCGCAAACGCGGTGGCATCGGCGGTGGAGAGATCAGCCCGGGCACGGGAAGCGCTCGTCTTCGCCTCATCGACAGCTGCTTTCGCATCGTCGGCTTGCTCCCTCAGGTCCCTTTCCGCCGTACGGGAGCGGGCAGCTGCGTCCACCGCCGTCTCTCCGGCCAGCACGTCCCGCGATTCGCGCGACCGCTGGAGGGCCGCTTCGAATTCGGCGACGAGCGAGCTGAGGTTCGCCGTCTCGCTCTCCGCAGCACCGTCGAGCTTGCGCAGGTCGCCCATGCGGGCACGCCACTCGCTGACCTCGATCCCGCTGGCGCGCGTGGCCTCCTGCAAGTCGTGGATCGTCTTACGGACGGCCTCTTCTGCCAGCCGCAGGCCGATCCTCAGCCGGGCTGCGGCATCATCGGCGGCCCTCGCATAGGGCGCGATGGCCCCTTCGGCCCGGGTCAGGTCGAGCTGGGTACTGTCGAAGGCATGGCGGGCAGCCGCGAGGGCCAGGGCCAGCGGTACTTGGGCCCAGCCATCGCGTTCTTGTTCGACTTCGAGCCTCCTCGCCTCGGCATCCGTCCGCCTCGCTTCCAGGTCGGCCAGATCCAGCCGGAGGCTGTGCCATTGGACGTGTCGCAGCGCGCGGTCGGCCGCGTCCTGTGCGCGCAACCTCGTCCGGTTCTCGACATCCGCCTCCTCGTAGGCGGTACCGCAAAGCTCGACCTCACACGCCAGTTGCCTGTCCCTGGCCAGGAGTGTCGAAGCCAGCGCCACGAGGTTCTTCGAGGCTTGTGCTGCCTGTGCCGCCTGTGAGAGTTGTGCCGTGTGGGCGTCGTCGACCTGCTGGCACTGCCGCTGCATCTCGAGGGCGAACGCGCGCTCCTTCTGCCAGAGCTGGTACTGCGAGACTGCCCCCGCGTACCCGGCGAACATCTTGCCGACCGCATCGTAATCGGAAGCGTCGGAAGCCTTCTTGAGGAGCCACTCCACGAAGGCACCGGACGTGGTCGTGGTGAACGCGTTGGCGGCACCGCTCTCGGTGGCGTTCATCGCGCGCTGGACGTTGAACAGGTCGGGTTCGAGGCCGAGGCTGCTCTGATGGGCTTCCCACTCCTTCTGGCCAGCTTCCTCCCGCAGGCCCAGCCCTTCATGGCGGGCCCTGAGGTCCCGCAGTTCGGTGCAGAAGTCGTCGAAGGAGAGCCAGATGCCGTCATGGTGGAATGGCAGGCAATCTGCAGTGAGGGCCGCTCCGGGCTGGAAGCTGTAGAAGAGCCTGCTGAGGTTCTTGTCTGCTGCTGGCGCGAGGACCTGACCGGTGACCAGGAGCCGGCCGGTGCGCGCGTCCACCCACTCCATCACGATGTGCGACGGCTGGGCGGGCGAGACGACGAACTTGCGAAGCGCCTCGAGATCCTTGTGGCGGTAAGGGATGGTCGTGCACATGATTGCGGTGAGGAGCACGCCCTTGCCGCCCCCGTTCTGCAGCATCACCAGGCTCGCGGGCGAGGGCCGATGCGGGACGTGGCCGGCGTCGGGAACCAGAGCGCCGGTCGATACCGGCTCTCCGACCCCGGACAGGTCGAGGTCGACGCACTCGTACCGGGCGTCGCGAGGGCCGAAGTTCCGCAGCAGGACGCGGTTCAACTCGTACACAGTGGACTCCCGTGGGGTCAGTCGGCGAGGGTTGCGGCGGGCGTGGGACCAGGTGCGCCGGGCGTTGGAGGAGCGGGATCACCGGTTTTGTGTCCGAGGTCACTGCTCGGCAGGCGAGAGATGCCCAGAGCCGCGAGTTCTTTGAGCATCTCGCCAGCTGCGAGCTCGCGGATCTGCACGCGGTACTTCACGTGCGTGACGTATGTGCCCTCGCCATCGCCTGGCACCTTGTGCATGAAGCCGTAATCGACCAAGTGCTTAAGCGCCCGCTCGACGATCTTTCGGCTGGATCCGAACGGCTCGTTGTCGCCCTTGGTCCTGCCCGTGGCGCTGCGCCGCAGGTACGCACGCCACAGGGCTTCCAGCCCCGGTTGGCCGGTCGGCGGGTCCTGATCCTCACCGGCCGCGTTGATGCGCTGCTCGATCGCCAGAGCGTGTTCGCGCACGTAGTCGTCGACGGCGCTGACGGTGACACGGCCCACGAACTCGTCGTCGTCCAGGTCCTGCGGCCGGGGGAACGCGAGCGTAGCGATGGCGAGTTGGGCGAGCAGATACAACGGCCGGTCCCCGGTATTGGGCACCAGCTCGGTGACCGACAAGGACAGTGAGCTCTCCGCGGTGGTGCCCAGGATGAGTCCTGAGCGGTGGTCGACGCCAAGGACCGTCAGATCGAAGCCCTTCGCGGCCATGTGCACCATGTGGGCGTAGTCAGGGTCTCGGTGGTAGCGCTGGACGAGTCTCGCGTACTCGCTCGATCGTGCCGGCACTCTGCCACGGCCCAGGGCCATCGCGATCATGCGGGTGGCGTCCGCCACGTCATCGTTCGTCATACCTGGTCCTTCGCGAGTGCGGGGGCGCCGGGACGGCGGGGCGACGGAATAGGACGGGCGGCGGGCGCACCTCCGGTGGCGTTGACCGGGTCGGCCCGCACGCTCAGCACGAGGAAGTCGGATCCTCCGAACCGCTGGTCATCCAGCTCCACGCCGTCGTCGATCGCGACAACCGCCTCCCTCCCTTCGGCCAGCCGGGAGACGGGGATGTTGCGGAAGAGTTCCTGGACACGTAGCGCGACCAAGTGATCTGTCCCCCACCGCTGGCTCACGCCTGGCGGGTTGAGCCGTGCTTGCTGCAGGAGCGAAGACAGGCGCACCCCCGTCGCCGGGACACTGGCAAGGAGGTCTGCCGCCTCCTGCTCCTGCTCTGCGGTGAACAGAGGTTCGTCGGCCGATTCGTCCCATTCATGATCGGTTTGAACGACAGCCGGCTCCAACGACTGAATCTCGGTGACCCGGCACAGTGCGGCGAAGAAGTCGGGAAGGTAGAGCACGTGCGGGCGCTTAGGGCCGAAGGCCGCGCGGGTGAAGGCCGCCAGAGGCCCGTCCGCACTGTCAATCGGCAGCTCCAGGACCGGCCGCAGAAGCTGGTCCTCGAGGTGGACCCGTGTGTGCAGCGCGGGTACGACGAACACCTGCCGGTCCTGCTGCCGGCGAAACTCCGGGCCGAGCTCCACCAGCAACGTGGTGAGCCCCGCGTGGCGAGCGAGGCAGTCGGCGAGCACGGCGCCCAGATCGATCAGCTGCCGGCGCTTCCCCTCGTCCTCGGTGACTTCGAGCAGCTCGCCCACTCGCTGCCGCATGGCGGTCTCGGCATCGGAGCGCGCCTTGACATGTTCGAGGGCGAGTTCGACCTCCTCGTCGACCTGGTCCGCCCAGCTGATGGCGCGTACGCTGCGCTGCATGGCGGCCCTCCAGTCGGTGAGCTGCTTCGCGTAGCGCAAGCTCTGCCGGCGGGCGTGCAGTGCCGCCTGCAACGCGTCCTCGATACGGGCCCGCTTCAGCATCGCGGTCAGTCGGGCCTCGGTCGCGATCTGCGCCGATGCGACATCGATGTCGATCGCGTGGAGCAGGACATTGATCGCGGCCTCGGTCACCACCAGTGCGGCACGCCCGACCTCGTCGGGCACCTCCCTGAGGATCTGGAATGGGAAGTCCCTTACGGAGAAGCCTTCTTCGTTGAGAGTACCGATGGGCTGCCGGAACGCACGGTCACGCTCCTCGACGTTGATCAGTCGCTCGGTGATCCACGTGCCAACGGCCTCGCGCTCGCTCTCTGTTCCTTCGGGCACCTGAAGAGCCGCGTACCGCGCGACTTCCTTGGCCACGGCCTCCTGGCGAACCATCGTGCCCATATCGCTGCTCAGGGCGACGAAGTCGACGGCCGCCAGTGCCAGTTCTGCGAGCCGGTAACCGTGCCAACCTCTCTCGGTCTTCGCCTTGCTGGAGTCGAGGCCGACGATCGGGCGAACCACAGCCAGTGCCTTCATCCGCGCAGTCAGGCTCTCGTAGGCCGCAGTCGGCTCCTCGAAGAACACTGGCAGGGCCCCTTCCGTAGACGGCCGACATGAGGGCCAAGCTAGAGGGAGGGTCTGACAATACGTCACATTCGAACTGTCAAACGATTATTTTCGGAAGCTGAATCCTCCTTCCGATCGGTGCCCAAGTGGTGCATGCTGCTTCTCGATCTGCGGCCCAAGAGCGCATCGGCGCCTGGGAAAACACTCGGTTCGCCGCCAGCCGCGGACGCACCACCGTTCACCACGCAGTGGCCGTGTTTCGCAACGCTTTGAACCACCCGGTGCGAACCTGGCGGCTGCACCACAACCCGGCTAAGCACTCCGTCCGGCCCAAGCCCTGTACTGCCATCCGCGCTCGCTGGACTCCGGACCAAGCCGCAAAATCCCTCCGGCATCCCCCAGAGCACTACGCGGGCCGGCTCACCGACCTGTTCGAGGTCATGCTCGTGCCTGGCACCGGCATACGCTGCGGCGAAATCCTAAAGCCTGCACTGGGAGGATGGTCCATCTCATGGAGCGAGCCGAGACATCAGGGCCCAACTGTGAGTTCGCCAGTCTCGCGGAGAGAGTCAAGGTGGAGAGCGACAGCCCGGGCGTGGTCGACGTCGTGGAGGAGGATTCCACATTCGAGATTCTTCTCGAACGCGTGGCCTGTCAGATTGGCACTCCCGACGAGAGCCACACGTCGGTCCACCACGATGATCTTGGCGTGTAGCGCAGCTCCGCTCTCCCGATGGTGGACCGGCCAGGTCAACCGGGTAGCGGGGATATTGGCGAAGCCGGTGCTCCCCTGGAATTTGGGGTTGTCCGCCTGATTCTCCAAGAGGAGAGTCACCTCGACGCCGCGGCTGGCGGCCGAGCTCAGCGCCGAAGTAAGAGACGCTGGGGGGTAGCTCGCGTAACTCACGAGCAGGATCTCGGTCCTCGCGGAGTCGATGAGCTCGCCGACCACCGCGGAGGTCAACCGGGAGGTGTGGACAGCGGAGGCCGGACCGGTCCAGACAACGTCGACACGGTGGTCGAAGTGGTGGCTGCGCCGGGCTTGCGCGGCGCCGGTGAGCAGGCCAGCGGCATACCCGCCGTCGGCGTCGCTGGACAGCTGGGAGCGCAGGCGGCGGCATGCAGTGCGGAAGGCTATGCCGGCAACCTGAGCCTCGAGTGCGCGCAGGCCCGGTCGCCCCTTCCGACAGGCATGCGCGAGCTGCTTGATGTCGGCGTACGGCAGCTGTTCGGCGAGTTCGGCGGCGAGCTCCTCCAATGAGTTCGGAGGCGTCATGACAGGAACGCCAGATTGTCGCCGGTGAGGTCGACGAGGGCCGCTCGGTCCAGCCAGCGGTTGTTGGTCTCGCAGCTGGTCTCCGAGGCGAACAGGCAGGCGTGGCAGGCTGCGGCGTGAAGGGTGTCCGAGGGGTATTCAGGGACGTGCTCCGCGCACAGCGGATCGCTGGAGCAGCGGCCGGCGTCCTCGAGCGCCTGATCCAGCAGCCGCTTGAGGTAGCGGGCGTTGCCCAAGGCGACCAAGCCACCGAGGGTGCCCTCGCTGTCGCTGGCGGCGGTCGACAGCAGCACACCCGCAGCTGGCCGGGCTGAGCTTCCGATGTAGAGACGCTCGCGGATGCTGGAGGAGGAGTAGCCGCACTCCAGCGCTACCTGACGCATCAGCAGGTGACTGAAGGTGTGCAGGAGGACGAACCGGGCTACGGGGAATCCCGGCTGATACGTCTGGGCTCGGTTATGGCACCACCGCTGGTGAGCCTGTTGCAAGGCGACGAGCCGGGGGTGGCCGGCGACCTTGGCGGTCCACTGAGCGACGGCATCCTCCCGTAGCTGCAGGAAGATCCCTTCGCCGCGCTGCTCGACAGCGGGCACCCACTGGGTTGTCCCACGGGAGAGAGAGACCATGTTGTGCGGGGCGAGATCGCGGCGGTCGGGCGCGTTGATTCGGGTGAAGGCGACGAGGGCCTGGACCTCGCGGAGCCGGGTGACCTGGACGACCTGTTCGAGTAGCTGGTCGTACCCTTGCGGCGTCGGGGTGGGGATAGCGCGGAAGTCGGCGTCCTGGCGCTCCGTGGTGGGTTTGGCGAGCAGTCGCCATTCGTCCTCGAGGAGGTCGCTGGACGTCTCGACAGCCGGGGGGCCGCCAGCCGCGCGGATCTTCTCGACCACCGCCCACAGTTCGTCGGCCGGGACGGAGCGCAAGCTGCGAAGTTCGCTCATGCCGTCGACCATCTTCTGCATCAGCTTCTGCGAGAAGACCTCTTCGAAAGTCTCCCAATGGGTTCTGACCTGGTCCGCGACGGACTCGGACTGTGGCAGGTGCAGGGCACTCGCGGTGACGCTGAACCACAGGTTGGATGCGCCGAGAACCATGAGGCGCAGGTTGGCACCGCACGCCTCGAACCGCTGCTGGTGAGGGTGCCGGCCACGGCAGAGGGGGAGCTTCTGCCAGCCGTTCTGGCCGGCGGCCTCCTGGATGCTGCGGGAGGCTCCGCACTCCGCGCACCTGACGGTGACCTGCGGGCCGAGGGTACTAGCACTGTCGATCATGGTGAGCTTGGCGCCACCACAGGGCTGGGTGGCGTTGGCGTGGACGAACTCCACGTACGGGAAGTCGTCCAGGTGTCCAGAGCGCTCGCAGGTGACGATGAAACGGGCCGGCACGCAGGCACGCTTGTTGACGTCCCGTGTGCTGGTCTGTTTCTGGCACTGCGAGTGCACCCACTTGGCGAGGTCGGGGCGGCGCCCATACCGGTGTACCAGCTCGAACTGGCCGGGCGGGTCGAGCGGTCCGAGCCGGTGGCAGCGCGGGCAGCGCACCCAGCCCGGGAACGGGGTGACGGGCACCCCAACCCGGGTGTACGCGTCGTCGCTCTCGGACGGGTCCCACGGTGCCTTGCGCAGCGCCCTGACCTGCTGGCCCAGGACGCGCTGAACCTCGGTGAGCAGCCGCGGCTCCTCGATGGTCTCCTGCCGCTCGGGGCTCCAGGCGTCCAGGCTGCGGACGATAACGCTCATCGTAGGAAGGTCAACGACCGACCCGACGCCAGCGGTGGTCACGAGATGGCTCGGTCGCACCTGGCCGATCCGGCTGGGGTCGCGCCACCTGGTCGGGGCGGCATCGGCATTCAGCTTCACGAGGTCCCTCCGGCGGACGGGCGGTCGTACTGCCAGGCGGGCGGCGACTCCAGGCTGCGGTCACTCCGGTCGAGCTGCAGGACGATCTCGGGCTCGACCTCTCGCAGACTCATCGGCGCGGACCACAAGTCCCAGCCCTCCTCGTCCGGGCCCCGAAGCAGGCCCGAGACGTCCGCTGCTTCCTCGTAGCCGAGCCGACCGGACTTCAGAACCTTGCGTTTGTGGACCCACGAGTCGAGGCGGTGTTGTGCGGCCTGCCGAACAGCGGCCGCCTGCGGCGCGTCGTGCAGGACCCTGGCGGCTCGCTGCTCAAGGGCGTCCAGCAGGGCGGTCACCGCAGGGCCGGTGAGGGGAACGTCGTTGGCCGCCGTGTTCGGCAGGGAACTGTGGGCGGAGTGGCGGACGGCGGCGGCCAGTATGCCGCTGAGTCCGCGGTCGAGTGCTCGGTCGCTGAACGGGGTGGTGGTCAGGCCCTCTACCCGCATCCCGAAGGTGGCGTGGTCGTAGCCGAAGGACTCGTAGTGCGCGAGGTCTCGGGGGCGGCTCCACTGGTAGAGCGTGACGACCAGGCCCGGTCGTCGCGGATCGCGGCCGACTCGGGATGTCGCCTGGATGTACTCGGCGCTGTTCTTGGGCTGTCCGGTGACGACCATCAGGCCGAGCCGGGGAACGTCCACGCCGACCTGCAACATGCTGGTAGCGAGCAGCACGTCAAGCGGCTGGGCGCGGCCGACCATCCGACTGCGGGACTCCGGGTTCTGGCGGAACTCGTCCAGCGCCTCAGAGGAGTCGAACCTTGGGTCGAAGGTCCGATCGAGCTCTGCAAGGGTGCCGGCGATGCGGCTGCTGGGCATGCGGCTCGTCAGTTCGCTGACGTAGGGACGCCGGCGCCGCGTGCGGACTTGCCTGCTCGCCAGACGGTCGGCCACATCGTCGTCCACCAGCCGCTTCATGCCGGCGAGTTCGCGGGTGGACGTGAAGTAGTCCACCACGGTGAGGTAGGGATCGGCGGCGGCACCGTACCGGTCGAACAGCGCCTGGCCGTGCTCCAGCAGGGCTGTGACCAGGCGGATCTCGATCGACTTCAGTCGCTCACCGGTTGCGCACACCCCGCGGTAGCGGCGGCTGGGAGTGTCGGGGGTGGGGGTCACTGAGCGGGAGAAGAACGTGTCCCCGGCATCCAGTAGCTGAGGCGGGAAGATCGTCAGACCGCGGGCGAAGACCTGCTCGACCTGGTCCCGAGCCCGCCGCACCGTGGCGGTCGAGGCGACCAGTACGGGCCGCACCGGCACGCCCCCAATCAGGCGGCTGCAAAGTCGGTCCACCACTGTCTCGTAAAGGCCGACCAGGCTGCCCAGCGCATCACTGATCAGGTGCAGCTCATCCTGAATGACCAGGTCCGGTGGCCTCAGTCGCATGGCGGGTTCCGGCGAGGCCGGTCGCAGCCCGCCTGCGGCTGGGTGCCTGCTCTTGCAGAATTCCTCGAAGGTCGGAGTGCGCCACCCGTGACGCTCGCAGTGGCTGTCAACGAGGCCGAAGAGCGGGGCCACCGCGTCCTTCCAAGGCAGCTGCGCGAGTTTGTCGACCGTGCTGATCACCAAGGAGGGGGTGAGTCGGTAGATTTCCTCGTCAACGGTCAGCACGGGCAGGCCCTCGCCGTCCGAGCGCCGCTCGGTGTAGAGGCAGTCACCCTCCGGGTCGCTGCAGAACACCATGACGCGGCGCTTGAGCTTGTGGGTCTTCAGCGATGCACCGGTCAGCCTCGACCCGCACCAGGGGCACGCGACAAGCTGCAGTGGACCGCCCAGGGCGTTCTCCCGGTCCTGGGCGTCGTCGACCTGCCGCTTGGCTTCCTCGAAGGTGTTCGGCGTGACGCTGCTGCCTACCCACAGGCCTACGCGGAACGGTGTCTTGCCCCAGCGGCCGTCACCCGCCGCTAGTCGTTCCTGGCGCAACCACTCGCACGCACACACCAGCGACGCCGCGCGCTGGAACTGTTGGGCCGTCAGTAGCCGCAGTGTGTAGCGCATCAGGACGGCGACGCCGTCCGTCCCGTCGCGGGCCTCATCGCCGCTGCCGACAACGCCCTGCAGCCGGCGGATGGCGAAGGTGTACGCAGTCAGCCCGAGGTACGCCTCCGTCTTGCCACCACCAGTGGGGAAGAACAGCAGCTGCACCTCGCCGTCGTCCATCGACCGATACGCGTCCCGGTGTCCCGGGTCGGTGAGCCCCGGCAGACACAGCAGGACAAAGGCCAGCTGGAAGGGACGCCAACTGCGATTCTTCGGTACGTCCTTCTCGCGAAGCAGCCGACCCAACGGCAGATCGGGCGCGTTCAACCGGGCCCGTACCACCTCGCCACGGACACGCTGCAACGCCATTGCCTGGTTGGCGAAGCGGAACGCCTCCCGCGCGATCCCGTCGTCCCGGAGCAGGTCGATGGCGCGGTCCAGCCGGTCCGCTATCTGCTGTGCACGGTCGAAGGCCGGCCTGGCGGCTGCGGCGTACGCACCGATCTCGGGGTCGCCGTCGATCCGGTGCGCCTGCTCCGTCAGCCAGGACCGGTAGCCGGTGGCCAAGGGGCGCAGCGCGCGCACCAGGTCATCGCGGGCCAGCTCCGCGCTGCCCAGCCGGGCCATGTCCAGAACCAAGCCAGGCATGCCTGAGGTGTCGCCTGGCACCGTCAGGCGAACGTCTGCAGCCGGGAAACAGGTGGTGCGTAGCTGCCAGGCGCGGACCTCGTCCGGATGCACCTCGGCGTCCACCGCGCACTGCCGGCCGTTGGCGTACCTGCGCTGAGTGCGGTGCAGGAGCGCGAGATGCAGTCGCTCCGGGTCGCTGCTGGAGGGCCGGTCGCCGAGTTCCGGGTCGTTGTGTCCCAGGAAAATGGAGGCGTTGCCGTCCAAGGCGGTGATTGTCAGGTGCACCTGGTAGAGCCGGGCGGTGTCCGACATGGTGGCAGGTGATGCCTGCGAGTTGACCAGGGAGATGTCGACGATCCGCCGCGCGCCACGATGGCGCACCACAGTGCGGAGCGTCACCTGGGGCTGATCAGGGTCCGGGGGCACGGGGTCGAGCACGGCGTCAGCGTCCAGGAGTACTTTGACGGTTCCGCCTGCTGGGTGCCGCCGCCAGATCGTTCGGGGCTTGCCCTGCTCTGTCAGGTGGACCTCGGACGGGGCCCGCTCGTAGCGGCCCCACTCGGCCGTCACCTCGACGGCCGCGACGTCGGCGGGCACGGCGAAGGACAGGCCGAGGGCCGAGGCCGCCATCGAACCGGAACGGACAGCGGCCGGCGCCTCGGGCGCGTCGTCATCATCAACCGACTCGACGACCTCGAGGTCCACCAGGCTCGGATCGTCCGGATCCCAAGTGTCCACTGGCGGCTGGGAGGAAGCATCCCGGGTGACGAGCCGGCCCAGCACGTACCGCTCTGCCGGACTAGTGCCGGGCGGCAGCTCCTCCTCCGGACCGTCCCACGGCCCGTGCAGGTCACGCTCGAGAAGGCTCTCCAGCTCCTCTCGGATCTCATACGAGGTCCTGCTGGCACCCGTGCCCGCCGTACCTGAGCTCACCGCGCCACTCCTCCACCATCGATCGAGATGACGCTAGCTTCCCGCACTGACAGCCCCGATCGGATCACGCCCCGCCCTCCAGGGCCGCGCGCCGGTGGTTCTCCTCCAACAGCCGGTCCAACAGCTCGAACCGGGCCTCCTTGCTGACTGTCCAGCGCGTGCCGATCTTCGTGTCGTGATGCCCGATCCCCAGGTCCAGATCCGACCAGCCGTATGCCGCGAGCACCCCCGAGTCGATCTCGGCGTGCAGCTCCCGCAGAGCATGGACTTTTGGATCCCGGTCGGCGGGGTCGTGGACGTGGTTGTACGTCGTCTTCAATCCCCAGCCACGGTTGAGCATCAGCTCTCGGCGCTCCGTATCGAGCCTGCGGCCGAGGCGCTCCAGCTCGGGTGTGGAGGTGGGGCGGGGGAGGGTCAGGAATACGTCGGAGGGCGAGTAGTTGATGTCGCGCCGCATCGTTGAGGAGTAGCGGATCGTCCAGACCGTGTGTGCACTCGACGACAAGAAGGCGAGACCGCCGAAGTCGTCGATGGCAAAGACAGCGCACTTGTGTGCGAATACAGGGCCGGTCGGTACACGGACCGGCATCACGGCGTTGCTCACCAGACTGATGGCCAGCACGTGGTCGAGACCTTGAATCGCCTCGTACAGCTCGGGACGAATGCGCGTGAACTTCCACCACTCTTCGCGTGTCCGCGTCTCCTTGTTACGGTCCCGTTCTGGCTTGACGAGGCGTCGAACAATCTCCATCGCGTCTGGGTACTGCTCGGCGCGGTCCAACGGCCAGTCTTGGAAGTTGATGACCCATCGGCTGGCCGAGCAGTCCGCCCGCTGATTGAGGTCCTTGCCGATGATGTAGGGGGCCAGGACTTCTGCGTTACGCGAGTCGCGTTGGACCAGCTCGATTGCCTGCTCTGGTTCGAGGGTGAAGCCCAAGCCGAGGACATAAGAGCCGATGAACGCGACACCGTCGTTGCTGGCGAGCCTCCGGGGTCGTCCGCTTACGCGGCCGACGGGCTCCAAGTCCGGTCCGATTGAGGGGACTTCCTCCCCGTCGAGCCAGCGAAGGCTGGTGCTGGAGAGAGGCGCTTGACTGCCCCACACGTTGACGATCTCCAGATTGGCGCTGCTGCTGGGCCACGGGTGACTGCTCTGCCCACTACGCAGTGCCATGCCCCGGCTCGCCGCTTGGGCGAGCCCGACCTCCAGGGTGTCGCCCTGGACGAGCGTGTTGGTGGTGATGTATCCGAGCTGCCCACGGCTGGAGAGCAATCGCTGCGCCCGCAGGACGAACCGGGCCGCGAGGTCCGCACTGCCCTTTGTGCCGCCGCCCTCCCAGCGCTGGAGCCAGGCAAGGTACTCCTTGCCCATCGCACCGGTGATCTTCTGGCCGCCGAGGAACGGCGGGTTGCCGATCACCGCATCAAACCCAGGTGTCGGCGTGTCGGCGAACACCTCGGGGAACGCGAGCGGCCAGTGGAGTGGCTCGCGGGGGTTGGTGATTTCGGGCCGGCCGGTCTGGAGGTCTGAGGCAACGCTCTTTGCTAGAGCCTTCTGATCACTCTCCTGACTCAAAGCCCAGGACAATTGGAGAAAGCGCTTCTCGACGTCCTTCGGCCGAGCCGACGCTGAAAGCAGGCCGGCTGCTGTTACGGCATCGGCCATCAATCGCAACTCGCTAGTGTTCTTCTCCGCCTCCGCGAGCAGGCGGGCCTTGTGCTCGACATCCCGGACGGTGACCACCGACGTGCCGGTGATCTGCCGCCGCAGGTCTGCGGATCGTTGCAGCAAGGGCCGGACACCGGCGGTGAGGTCCAGCATCGCGCCTTGGTGCAGCTTCCGACCAGCAGCCGGATCAACGTGCAGTGTCTCGAGTTGGTCGATTCCCGCCAGTCCTAGCAGGCTGTCGCCTGCCTTGAACCGGTCGTCGAGGAATCCGAAGGGGCGTTCTCGGTCCATGGTGACGAGCCATAGGGAGAGTTTGGCCATCTCAACAGCCAGCGGGTTGATGTCGACGCCGTACAGGCAGTGTTCGGCAATCTGGCGGCGCGCCTCGACCAGCACCTGCTCGATTTCGGCGTCCGAGGACAACTGGTGTCCTGCCCGGCGCCGCACGGCCTCCAGCGCGTCGCGTCGGCCCTCGGCCTCCCACGCCTCGACGAGCCGGTCGGCGAGATAGCGGCAGGCGGCGGTGAGGAAGGCACCCGAGCCCATGGCGATATCGGCGACCTTGATCTCCCGAATCGCCGATGAGGGCCTGAGCCGCCATTGGCTGCGATCCGCCGTCTCCAGTGGGCCGGGGCGGAAGACCAGGGCCTCAAGCGCCCTTCCGGCCACTTCCTCGGCGAGCGACCGGGGCGTGTAGTGGGTTCCGCTGGCCGCCCGCCTTGTGCTCGGTGCGACGAAGCGCCTGCCGGGCAGGGTGATGGCCGGGAGCCCTCGTTCGTCGTAGCGCAGCACGGAGGCAAACGGGGTGACAGCGTCGGCGAGTGCGAGGTTGCCGCCGACCGCGCGCTGGACTGCCTGTCGGCGATCCTGCTCCAGCGGTGTGGCGAAGGCGGCCTCCAGCCGCGCTTTGCTCCATCCGGTGAGAGGCGCCGCCCATTCAGCGAGGCTCGGGCTGCGGTCCATCCCGGCCAGGATGGCGGTCGCGTCGGACAGGGCGACCTCGCACTCGCCCTTGATGGCCCGGGGCCACTTCGGCGGCCGGATCATGCCGAGCACGACCTCCTCCGCAGTGCGGACCTCGAGTTCGAGCAGGCCCTCGTACACGTAGCCGATCTGCTCGACGTCCAGGGTGCGGAAGCTCAGGCGGCGGCGTTCGCCGGCGGTTTCGACGTACTGAACGGCGCGGAGCATCCGTAGCACAGTGCGGTCGTCGACGCCGGGAACCCGGCTGCTTGGGTCCGCCCCGTCACCGCGGCGGCCCTCCAGCCAGGGGAAGCGATCCGGGTCGAACATGCTGCCGCCGTAGGCCGGCATCCGCAGATCCTCATGGGCCACGCCCTGGTGGACGGCACGGGTGACGGCGAGCAGCCGGTGCCAGGCTCCGGTGCGGTGCTCGAGTGCCTGTTCGCCCAGCAGGCTCGCCTGGGACTCGAGCTGGTCGACGAGCTGGCTCACGCTGTAGGCCGAGACGTAGAGCGCGTCGTCGCTGGGCAGCAGACGGCGCTCCTCGGCGAACAGGAGGAACACCACCCGCATCATCACTGTGACGACGCCGGCGTAGAACTCGTCGTCGTCGACTCCGTCGAGCAGCGCCCGGCCGCTGTCGGCGTCAAGGCGGTCGACCGTGCTCACGAGCATCTCGACGGCATCGCGCACCTGCCGACCGAGGGTCTCGGTGACCTCCTCCTGCCGCTCCAGGCTCTCTAGCAGCAGCTCGGGCAAGGTGTCAGCGTGTGTGACGGCGAGGAATCGCGAGCGCTGGAGCAGGGCAACGAAGGCCCGCAGCGTGTCGGGCTCGGTGCTCCACAGGCTGGCGTCCCACACCGCGCAACCGGTCGTTCCGCCTCGTGGCGCCCACACCAGAGCCCACCAGCGGCCGTCGGTCACCAGTCCGATGGGAACGTCCCGGGCGCGCAGCAGCACCGCGAGGCGCTCCACCGGGCTCGCGCTCCAGCCGCCCTGCGTGGTGCGGGCGAGAGGGTGATGGCCCCAGGCCGACAGCATGCCGAGCAGTCGCCACGGCCCCTGGGCGGCCGGAGCCTCGGTTGCGTCCTCGTCATCCGCCTCGTCGTCATCTGCTGAGTCCGAGTCTTCGGCCTCACCATCGGACTCATCCTCGTCCTCGACGAGGAAGCCGAAGTCTGCACGTACGACGACTCCGTGTTCCTGGATCGGTTCGGCGAGCGATTCCGGGATGGCGTCGGCTTCGATGAGGCGATGCTGCCAGTCCAGGACGTTGTGCAGAACGGTCGTCAGAAGTTGCCGCCGACCTGCCCCTCCGCTTTCCAGGACTTGCTCGACGGCGAGCCGCAGTTGTGCCCGGTCATTCGCGGGCACAACTGGGATGCCATCGGGGAAGACCCGGTGCACCACCGGCAGCGTAAGGAACGGGCCGGAGGTCTGGAGCAGTTCGAGCCACGCGTGGCGCCGACGGATCTCCTCGTTGACGCCGCCTGGGCGGCGGCTGGCGCGCCGGGGGCCGGGGCGTCGGGCGGCACTCATCGGGCTTCCTCCGCGGCAGGGACGATCAGGGCGACGGCGAACGGGAAGACGAGCTCGCGTACATTGGAGTAGCGCGCCTCAGCCGCGGCCAGTTCCCGCTCCCGTTCCTCATCGAGTGAGGCCAAGCGGTCCTCCCAAGCCTTGCGGTCGCGATCGAGCTGCTTGCGCTCCTCGACTTCCAGGTTCTCCAAGTCGTCCAGGGTCAGCTGGGTCGGTCCGGGTCCCTCAAGGGCGTTGGAAAGTGTCACCCGGAGCTGGTCGAATACCGCACGGATCCTCCGGGTCTCATCCGCAGCCCGGTTCTGCAGAGTCCGGCTCATGGTGGCAAGACGCTCCGCAGCGCGGACGCGGACGTCCGTTGCTAGCAACGGACTCAGTTCCTCCCACTGCCCAGCCAGGGCCAACCTTGCTTCCTCAGATGCCAGTCGGCAGGCATCGGGCTCCAACGCCCGTTCAACTGCTCCCCTGAGATCGGCGTATCGGGGCTGTTCCAGCTCCAGGCGCCGTGACCGTCCCGCAGCCGGGATCTCGCGACCGGTCAGCACTACCTCCTCGTGCAGACGGGCGCCGTCCTTGCCTACGACCACCAGCCGGGAGAACACTGCGACCAGCAAGCCGTCGATCCCTGCTTCTGCAGGCAGCGTGGCACGTACGGCGGCTACCCGGTTGAGCGACGTCCGTCCGCCCCAGACTGCACTGCGGAGCAGGCGCACACCCTGGGCGACCAAAGGGTGCTCCAGGTGAGCCAGCACGACGTCGTCGCGGTCGCCTACGACGGACTGGTCGAAGGAGAGTGGGCGCATCACGCCGTTGAGCGGATCGGCGAGGCCGAGCACCGTCCGTTCCCAGCCCGCGTGCAACACGGGTGGCTCGACCTCGCCGCCGGGGCGGTCGGCAAGTGGCGGCTGACCTGCCAGCTCCAGCGCAGTGTCCACGACCCGCCGTACGTTGTTCGGCCTGACGTGGAGCCGTTCCTTGCTCTGCTCAAGCTGCAGCCGCAGTCGCCGGACTTGCTCACGCAGATCCTGCTCGCCCTTGAGGGCCACGACGGACTGCTTTGGAGCCACTGTCAGCGGGTCGACCAGAACGGGGCGCCCGAGCATCCGGGACTCGATCGCATGTGCCAGCACCGGGTTGACGCTGCCGAGGTCCTTGCGTTCGGTCGCGACCTTCACCGCGACGCGACTGAGGAACTCCAGATCCGCCTCGTAGGAGTTCGGCTCGGCCTGCTCCCAGTCGGCACCCACGAAGTGCGCCACCTCCACCTCGTGGCGCTGGCCGCGCCGGTCGACGCGGCCGATGCGCTGCTCGAGGCGGTTGGGATTGAACGGGATGTCGTAATGGATCACGCGGTAGCAGTGCCGCTGCAGGTCAATGCCCTCGCTGGCAGTGTCCGTAGCCAGCAGGATCCGGATCTTGTCGCGCTCGGGGTTGGCCTGAAAGGCTGCCTTGAGCCGCTCGCGCCGGACCGTATCCATACCGCCGTACAGCAGGCCGGTGCGCTCCCCGCCCAGCCCGCGGGAGGCCAGCAGCTCGGACAGCCAGCGCTGGGTGTCGCGGTACTCGGTGAAGACGATGACCCGCTCGTTGTTCCAGTCCCCGTCACGGCGGCAGATCGACTCGAGCTCAGCCACCAGCGCGTTCGCCTTGCTGTCGGACCGGTCGCCATGGCGGTCAGCCCAGGCGAGCATCTCCTCCAGCAGGTCCGCGTCCTGGGCGTCGGCGCCGGCCCCGACCTCGGCAGCCCGCCCGACGAGGTCGTGCAGGTGCTCATCCAACGAGCCCTGTACACCGACCGAGTCGAGGGTGTCCTGCTGGACAGGAGCCTCCTCCTCGGGCACATCCTCGTCCTCGTCGTCCCAACTGAGAGCTTCGTCCAGCCAGGCGGGAAGCTCGACACCGTGCCCACCACCCGGCTTGTTAGCGCTCGCCACATGTGCCGCGAGCGTTCGCGCGAACGCAGCCGGCGAGGAGAAGAGGCGCTTCTTGAGGAGCAGCGTGACCAGGTCATTGGCGCGCACGGCGGTCGCACCGGGGGTGCGACGGCGTCGGTCAGCGTACGCCTCGAGCAAGCCGTGGATCTTCCGCTCGTCATCGGTGTACGCCACCTCGATGGCGCGTTGGGTCCGCGCCGGGAAGACAGGATTCCCCTCGGCGTCGAAGACGTTGTTCTTCAGCCGACGGACCATCACCTGGTCGAGCACCTTGTCGTCGGGCGGGACACCCGGAGTGAAACGCTGCGGGTCCAGCATCGCCAGCAGTGCCTGCCACGAGTTGCTGTAGCCGTTGTGCGGTGTCGCACTCAGGAACAGTCGGTGCTGGCTGTGCTCGCCGAGGCGCCGCACAGCCTTCGTCTGCAAGCTGTCCACGGCGTAGCCACGACCACGGGCGGGAGCGGACGGGGCACAGTGATGGGCCTCATCCACGATCAGGAGGTCAACGAACCCCGGGTGACGCGTCTCGGGTGTGAGCACCTCATCGAGCAGCCGCTGCACTCGCGGGGTACGCAGCCACGGCAAGCTGATGATCGCCCGCGGGTGGACGGTGAACGGGTTGGCCTCCAACCCGTGCGTGCGGCGTAGTTCGCGCAAAGCCGTCGCGTCGAGGACAACGAAGTCCAAGCCGAACTTCTCCGCCATCTCCTCGCGCCACTTCAAGGTCAGTGGTGCTGGGCACACCACCAATACCCTGCGGGCCCGGTGACGTAGCAGCAGTTCCTGCACGACCAGACCGGCCTCGATCGTCTTACCCAGGCCCACATCGTCGGCGATTAGCAGATTCACGCGCGGCATGGCCAGGGCCCTAGCGACGGGCTCGAGCTGGTAGTCCTCGATGGCGATACCGGCGCGGAACGGAGACTGAAGTGTGCGGGTATCTGCGCTCGCGACCGTGCCCCAGCGAACGGCGTCCAAGAAGGCGCCGAGCCGCTGCGGGTCGTCCCAGCCCTTCTGGGTCACAGCCGGCAGCTGGGTGGCCGGAAGAACCTCGCGGCCGGGCTCGACCTCCCATACCAGCGTGAGTTCCTCGCCTAGGTCGTCGTCGCTGACGCTGTTCAGCGTCACCAGCGTGCGCCCAGGCGGCGTCGCAGCCGCGAGCTGGTCCTCCGGCTGACTGCTCCGGTCGAGGCGGGAGACCACCCACTGCTGCCCGCGGACGCGGACCAGTTGACCAACTTCGAGCGCGTCCGGCGCTGACATCACCACAGGCATGTCCCCTCTATGCAGAGCATGATCCTATGGGCTCTGACGGCCCCAAAGTGGCCGTTTCGTCGGCTACCGGCCGACGACTAACATAGCTCTGCGCGCCGACCGCGCGTGCTGTCTGGGGCGGGTCCGGGATGGAGAACGACCAAATACCCTCGGAGTTCGAAGGTCTAAGGACGGGCATGGACGAGGGTGCTGGTCGCGATCGTGTCGCTCGGGCTGCGGTGACCATGGGCTTATCGCTGGATTCACAGCGTGAAGACGACCTGCCTGCACTTGATGAGCTGAATCCCCTGCACGATGCTCCCGCGCACGCCGCGTCGGTGGCCGAGGCGCTACGTGGGTTTGGTTACACCGAGAGATGGAAACCGGGTGAGGTTGCTGATCCTGGTGACCGGATCCGCAAGTCTGTGACCTGCGGCGACACTGAGGTGCTCGTCGTGCACGTTGTCGCACACGGCGAGTTGGCCGGGACCGGCGAGCGCGAGCTGCACGTGGTGGGCAGCGATGGGAAGAACTTCGACGATCCCGTTTCCGCGTGGATCAGCTTGATCGAATCACACCTTGACAAGCCGCGGCCCTTGACGCTGTTCATCCTCGACCTGTGCCACTCCGGGGCAGCCGCGACTCTGCCATGGCACCAGCAGATGTCGGTCGAGCGTCGTCGCGCATGGGTGATTGCCGCTTCTGGACGCGAGGACAAGGCGTTCGGCTTCCGGTTGAGTCGGGCCACGACCGCAGTGCTCCGCAAGTATCTGGACGGCACTCTGCGGGTGGATCCGTCCTACCGGCATATTCCACTTCCGACCATCGCGCACGAGATCAGCCGCGAGGTCGCGGAACTAAGCACGGCTGAGGGCTACTTCCAACAGATCGAGGTGAGCCGGGTACCGTTCACGGCACGCCTGGATGACCTGCCGTTCTTCCCCAACCCTCGTCATCACCACCGAGACAGCGCGCTGTCCAACGTTGACGCCGGCATTGCGTCCATGTTGGACGAGGCCTTCGATCCTTGGCACTTCATGCTGCGTGGCGCCGGCACGGAGCCCTTGGAGCGCGGGCTTGGGCCGGGGTACTTCCGTGGCCGGGAACAAGAAGTCCAAACGTTGACAACGTGGCTGAACGGCCACGGGTCCGGCTTTCGGATCGTCACAGGGAAGCCCGGAGTGGGCAAGTCGGCGCTGCTCGGCGTCCTGATCTGCGCGGCACACCCGCAACTGCGCGACTCCATGCAAAGACTCTGGTGGCCGCTAAGTGCCAAGCCGGGCCTCAACGACCGGCTCGCCGTCGTTCACGCACGTCGGCGCGACTTTGAGCAGATCACCGACTCCATCGCTCGCCAGATGGGAGCCGTTGAGTCGGACCGTCCGGAAGGCGGTTGGGATGCGCAACATTTGGTGGAGCTTGCGCAGGCCTCCTCGGGCGCTCCGTACACGGTGGTGATCGATGCCCTCGACGAGGCCGAACGGCCGGAAGACCTCACGCAGACCCTGCTGCTGCCGTTGGCCCGCGCCGCCGTTGCCGACAGCTCAGGCCTGCGGCTGTTGGTGGGCACCCGCTCAGAGGAGCGCTTCTCCGCGTTGGCGGACTTGGCCGAGGGTGCCGAGGGGCTGCTCAATCTCGACGATGCCCAGCCACACGACATCCACCACGCCTTGCGCCAGTATGTCGGCGATCTGCTTGCGGTTGACACCCCCTACGCCGCGCGGGAAGCGGCAGACGCCGCAACCGCTCTGGCGGAAGGGATCGCGGCACGCCTGACCGGCGTCGGTGACCCCACCTCGCACGAGAACGTGATGAGGCCCCTGGGATGGGGCGAGTTCCTGGTCGCTGGACTCTATCTCCGCCATGTCCTCACGCTGCCCACCCAGCACGATCCTGACCTCGCCCGCGATATCGGACTCGCCGCCCCCATGGAGCTACCCGACCTCCTGGAACTCGACCTCGCCCGCCACAACGACCAGCCGTACCTGCGCCCAGTTCTGGCGGCTCTGGCCCACGCGGAAGGCCGAGGCATGCCGGAACGAGTCCTCGCCCACGCCGCCTCGGTCTTCACAGACCCAGCGTCCAGCGATGGCCCTTTGCCGACCGACCACCTCCGAACGGCCCTGGTGCAGGTCCGGTTCTACCTGCGTCGTGACGTAGACATCGATGGCACCACGCTCTACCGGCTCTTCCACGAAGGACTTGCCGAACGCCTCCGGACTACCCCGTACGGCCGCAAGGGAGAGCCAGACACCCGATGATCACACCTGCGCCGTCGATCCTCGCGACCGCCCTCTACGAGCGGCTCCTCCAATCCATCCCGCCAGCCGACGACGGCAGGCCCGCCTGGCAGCTCGCCGACCCATACCTGCTGCGCCACGCCGCCCAGCACGCCACTAAGGCTGACCGGGCGGGGGAGCTCCTCCTGGACCCCGAGTTCCTCATCCATGCGCAGCCCGATACGGTCAGCGCCATCCTCCGCAAGGCGACCACGCAGAGCGGACTACTGAACGCCGCCGTTTACCGGCACTCCTATGACGTCCATCGCGGGCTGGACTCCCTTGAGCGCCGGCAGATCCTTGCCCTGGATGCTGTTCGATTCCATGCCATGGAGCTCGCCGCCGAACTAGCCCGCAATTGCGACTGGCAGCCCTTGTGGGCGACCGGCACCCAAGTCTCATCGGCGAACACTGCCGTCCTTAGCGGTCACACCGAAACAGTGAATGCGGTGGCGACAGCGGTGGTTGGCGGTCGGCCGGTCGCCGTCACGGCTTGTGATGATCACACGGTGCGGGTATGGGACCTTGCCACCGGTCGCGCCACCGTCGTCCTCCGTGGCCACACCGACACGGTGAACGCGGTGGCGACAGCGGTGGTGGACGGCCGGCCCGTCGCCGTCACCGGCAGCGACGATCTCACGGTTCGAGTCTGGGATCTCGCCACCGGCCAACCGATCGGCGAACCCCTCACCGGCCACACCGACTGGGTGAACGCGGTGGCGACAGCGGTGGTGGACGGCCGGCCCGTCGCCGTCACCGGCAGCGACGATCGCACGGTGCAGGTGTGGGACCTGACCACCGGTCAGGCCACCGCCGTCCTCCGTGGCCACACCGACTGGGTGCGCGCGGTGGCGACAGCGGTGGTGGACGGCCGGCCCGTCGCCGTCACCGGCAGCAACGATCACACGGTTCGAGTCTGGGATCTCGCCACCGGCCAACCGATCGGCGAATCCCTCATCGGCCACACCGGCTGGGTCAGTGCCGTGGTGACAGCGGTGGTGGACGGCCGGCCCGTTGCCGTCACCGGCAGCAACGATCGCACAGTGCAGGTGTGGGACCTCACCACCGGTCAGGCCACCGCCGTCCTCCGTGGCCACACCGACTGGGTGCGCGCGGTGGCGACAGCGGTGGTGGACGGCCGGCCCGTCGCCGTCACCGGCAGCAACGATCACACGGTTCGAGTCTGGGATCTGGCCACCGGCCAACCGATCAGCGAACCCCTCACCAACCACACGGACGCGGTGAACGCGGTGGCGACCGCCCAGGTACTCGGTCGGCCGATAGCTGTCACCTGCAGCGACGATTGCACGGTGCGGGTGTGGGACCTCGCTACCGGCGGCGTCGCATCCGTCCTCAGCGGGCACGCCGAAGCGGTGCGTACGGTGACGACCACGTTGGTGGACAACCGAATGGCAGCCATCACGGGTAGCGACGATCACACGGTTCGAGTCTGGGATCTCGCCACCGGCCAACCGATCGGCGAACCCCTCATCGGCCACACGGATGCGGTGACCGCGGTGGCGACCACGGTAGTGGATGACCAGCCAGTCGCCGTCACGGGTAGCGACGATCTCACGGTTCGAGTTTGGGATCTCGCCACCGGCCAACCGATCGCTGAGCCGGTGACCGCGGTAGAGGATGACCAGCCGATCGCCGTCACGGGCAGCGACGATCTCACGGCTCGAGTCTGGGATCTCGCCACCGGCCAACCGATCGGCGAGCCATTCGCCGGTCACACTAACACGGTGAGGGCGGTGGCGACCACGATGATGGACGGTCAGCCGGTCGCTGTCACCGCCAGCAACGACCGCACGGTCCAGGTGTGGGACCTCACCACCGGCCGCACCACCGCGGTCCTCAGCGGTCAGGTAAATGCGGTGGCGACCGCGGTAGTGGACGACCGGCCGGTCGCTGTTACCGGTAGCGACGATTGCGCGGTTCGAGTCTGGGACCTCGCTACCGTCCGACGCAGCGCATCCGTCCTCCGCGGCCATACCGAGAAGGTGAATGCGGTGGCGACCGCGGTGGTCAACGGGCGACCGGTCGCTGTCACCGGTAGCGACGATCTCACGGTTCGAGTCTGGGATCTCGCCACTGGCCAACCGATCGGTGAACCCCTCACCGGCCACACCGGTCGGGTAACTGCAGTGGCGACGGCACAGGTGGACGGCCAGCCTGTCGCCGTCACCTGCAGCCGCGATCGCACGGTGCGGGTGTGGGGCCTCGCGACAGCTTCCTGCCTGACCACTGTGTGCCTTCCCGCTAGCCCAAACTGCGCACACATTGCGCCGGACGGCACCGCCGTACTCGTCATGGGGCACGAAGTCATCGCGCTCACTCTGGCACCAATCCTCAGGAGACTTCCATGAGTACCTCTGCGTCCCAGCCCCTACGCATTGTTGGTGTCCACGGTGTGGGGAACCACGATCGCCGTTCTACCCCTGAGCAGGTACGCACGGCACAGCGCGCACACTGGACCCGATACTTGGCAGACGGGCTGGGCCTGCCCACCAGCCGCCTGGACGTCGACTTTGCCTACTACGCGCCAGCGCTCAATACAGGTCCCACTACCCAGGGAGCGGCCGACGCAGAAGAGTTGGCCGACCCGCTGGCCAGGAAATTGATGACGGCGTGGCTCGAGGAGCTTGGCGCCCCCCAGCCTGTTACCCAAGGAGCCTTGACGCTGCCGCTGCGGCACGCGTTCTCCTGGGTGGCCGAGAAGTTCAGCCTGGATGGCCGACTGACGCAATTGTTTATCCAACTGTTCTTCCGTGAAGTGGCCAGTTACCTTCGCACTGACGACGATCCGGCGCGCCTGGCGGCCCGCGAGGAGGTTGCGGCTCGGATAGCCCAACACCGTCCCCATGTGGTCATCGCGCACTCCTTGGGTACGGTCGTCACCTACGAGGCACTCCACGCGCACCCCGAACTCCACGTAGACCTCTTGCTCACCCTTGGTTCCCCGCTTGCTTTGCCCCGTGCCGTCTTCGACCGCCTCAGCCCTCGCCCGAGTGGCCCGTCAATACCGCTCGGCGCTCGTCCGGCCGGTGTTACTCGCTGGGTGAACATCGCAGACCCGGGAGATCCAGTAGCCATCCCCCCGCGTCTCGCCCGCGCCTTCAATGGCATCGCCTTGGATCTGACCGACTCCATCCACGAGACGTATGGATTCCATCACGCCAAGTACTACTTGTCTTGCGCAGCCACCGCAGCAACGCTGGGGCCCTACCTGGGCGCGTGACCTCACTGTCCTCGACCGTTTCACTGGTGTGCTCATATCGCATCGGTCGACACCGGGGAGCGGTGGAGGCGGAAGGACAGCCGCAGCAGGTAGCCGACACCATCGATGAAGTGGCTCTGGTCGATCACAGAGACGCCGGGAGGACGACTGGTGCCGGTGGTCACCGCCGTGTGGCATGGAGCGGTGTACGGCCGGACGACCAACGGCAATGTCATCCTCGACGCCCGCACCGGTGCCGACCGGGCAACCCCGAAGCTGGCTCCCTTCCTCGTCAACGCCTACGTCGGCATCGAGGACCGAGGTCACAGCATGAGCCTGATGCGCTCCACGGGGTAGCGGTACGCAGTCCCAGCAGGCCGCCGACTCCATGCAAGCGGACCGCGCCCGCCACCACACGAAAAAGCCTTCGAGTGAGCTGATCACGGCCAGCCCACTCGAAGGCTTTCGTCAGCTAAAACCGCTCCGGCGTACCGATGCCGAGGAGGTCCATGCCCTGGCGGAGGGTCTGGCCGGTGAGCTGGCACAGCAGCAGCCGGGTCTCCATGACCTCGCGGCTGGGGGCCTTGAGGACGGGGCAGTGCTCGTAGAACGTGGTGTACGCCGCCGCGAGGCTGTGCAGGTAGGCGCAGAGGCGGTGGGGTTCGAAGGTCTCGGCGACGAGCTCGATCGTGGCGCCGAACTCGTCGAGGAGGAGGCCGAGGGCGCGTTCGGCCGGCTCCAGGGCCAGGTCCTGGTGGGCGGTCGGGGTGACGCCTTCGGGGGCCTTGCGCAAGATGGACTGGATGCGGGCGTAGGCGTACTGGAGGTAGGTGCCGGTGTCGCCGTTGAGGGAGACCATGCGGTCGGCGTCGAAGATGTAGTCGCGGGTGCGGGAGGTCGACAGGTCGGCGTACTTGACCGCGCCGATGCCGACCTGCTTGGCCCGGTCTTCGAGTTCCTCGCTGGCGAGCTGGGGGCTCTTCTCGGCGACTACGGTGCGGGCCCGGTCGACGGCTTCGTCGAGGAGGTCCATGAGGCGGACGGTCTCGCCGGAGCGGGTCTTGGGCTTGCCGTCCTTGCCGAGGACGGTTCCGAAGCCGAGGTGCAGGGCGCGGACGTTGTCCGGGAGCCAGCCGGCGCGGCGGGCGGTCTCGAAGACCATCTGGAAGTGGAGGGCCTGGCGGCTGTCGACGACGTAGAGGAGCTGGTTGGCGCCGAGCATGCCGACGCGGTCGCGGATGGCGGCGAGGTCGGTGGTGGCGTAGCCGTAGCCGCCGTCGCTCTTCTGGACGATGAGCGGGGTCGGTTCGCCGTTGGGGCCCTTGATGTCCTCGAAGAAGACGCACAGGGCTCCGTCGGAGCGGACGGCGACGCCGGAGGCTTCGAGGTCGGCGCACACGTCGGCGAGCATCGGGTTGTAGTAGCTCTCGCCGACGGCGTCGGCGTCTTCGAGGAGGACGCCGAGGCGGGCGTAGACGGCTTCGAAGTAGACCTTCGACTCGTCGACCATGCCCTGCCAGGAGGCGACGGTCTCGGCGTGGCCGGCCTGCAGCTCGACGACGCGCCGGCGGGCCCGGTCGGCGAAGTCGGCGTCGCTGTCGAACTTGGCGCGCGATGCCTTGTACAGGCGGTTGAGCCGGGACATCGACGGTCCGGAGTCGTCGGGCTCGGTGCCTTCGTCGAGCTCGGTGGGGTGCTCGATGAGGTACTGGATGAGCATGCCGAACTGGGTGCCCCAGTCCCCGCGGTGGTTGCGCCGGATGACCTTCTCGCCGGTGAACTCGAGGGCGCGCACGAGCGCGTCCCCGATGATCGTGGAGCGCAGGTGGCCGACGTGCATCTCCTTGGCGATGTTCGGCTGGCTGTAGTCGATCACCGTGACGCCGGCCTCGGCGTTGCTGCCGACACCGAGCCGGGCGTCTGCAGCGCGGGCGGCCAGCCGCTCGAGGATGGCGGCGTCGGTGACGGTGACGTTGATGAAGCCGGGGCCGGAAACCTCCAGGTTCGCGATCACCCGATCAGAGCCGAGGTTCTCGAGTACGCGGGCGGCCAGCCGCGGGGGTTGGCCCGCAGCGGCTTGGCCAGGCTCATAGGATCGGTTCGGCACGGTCTGACACCGTACAGCCCTCTTCCGCGGTTCCGCGCCAGAGCCCGAGATGGCGGCACCAATAGTTCAGGTTTGCACTATATGACACATTTCGGGACGCCTCATCCCGGGGGCGAAGACGTCTGCCACGGTTGTCGGCCTTTGTGGGTCGCCAAGGGAACACCCCTGATCAGAGCCCTGGGGGCGGCCCTGGTGGTCGCGTGGTGGTCGCGGACCATCGGCATCGACCGCGCGGCGGAGACCGAAGGTGAGGAGGCTGCCGGCCTGATGGCGTCACTCCTGTTCGGTGCTCTCGCTGGCTGGCTCGCGGGCGCACGCGAAGCCGGGCTCAAGCCCGACGACGCCGTCGCAGCGATCGACTGGGTGCGTGAGTCACTTGGCGCCGGTTACCGTCGGAAGGTGATGCACGTCGCCGGCATCATCGGACACCCTGACGCGTCCGGCGACACGGTCAACGAGGCTGCCGACCAGCTCGGCGACGACTTCCTCCCCGCGTTCATCTGGCTTACGGCCGGTGTAGTCGCCACCGCCGGTCAGGGCGACGTTCACTGGCTGGACCAGTTCGACATCTCACTCGGAGGCTGACAACGCCCGAACGCCCTCTCCGGACGCGACACCTCAGCTGCCGACGCCACTCCCCAGGACGCCTCCCTAACCCGCCACTGCCTTGTCCAGGGCCGCGGCGTGGGCGTGCCAGAGGGTGGTGGTGCGGTGGGTGAATCGGGAGGCGTAGAGGGCGAGGAGGTCGGTGTCGGTGTCGGCGAAGGCGAGGTCGAGGTAGTCCCAGTCGGCCCAGGACGACCAGTGGTCGGGGCGCATGAGGCGAGGCCAGGCGGCACGGGGGGCGGGCGGGGTGAGCCAGAGGCCGTAGAAAGGTTGGTGCTCGTCGAGCATGCGGTCGGGGTTGGCGAAGGGCAGGCTGCGGAAGCCGTAGCCGATGCCGGCCAGCGGGGTCGCGGTGTGTCCGCGCCAGGTGGGGCGGGTGAGGAGGCCGACTCGCTCGGGGTAGGGATCGGTGCTCCGGCCCTGGGCGTGGTCCTCGAAGGTGGTGCGGGTGACGTCGGCGCCTAGCTGGGGGGCGAGGGCGTCGAGGGCGGCGTCTAGGCGGTCAGGCAGGTCCTCCAGGAGTTCGAAGGCGGCGCGGCGGGCGCGGGTGAAGTCCAGGCGGCCGTGGCGGATCCAGAAGCGGGCCTGGGCCTCGTCCGAGGGGGTCACGGCGTGCATCCTCTCCAGGGTGGCCAGGTAGTCGTGGGCGTGCGGGGCGGCGCCGGGGGTGGCGGCCAGGTGGGTGCGCAGGTCGTGGGCGAGGGCGCGAAGGCGCAGTGGGACGAATTCGGGGTGGGCGGCCGGCTCGCCGGTGAGGGTGAGGAAGACGAAGTGCGGGCGGTGCAGGTGGGCGAAGTGGGCGGCCAGGTCGGCGGTCTGCTCGGTGTGCTCGGAGGACTTGACCTTCAGCTCGACGACCACGGCGGTGCCGGAGGTCCACAGCACCAGGTCCGCGCGCCGGTGGGCGGCGTTCGGGGTGGCTGGCAGGTCGTGCTCGGTGTCGACCAAGGTCCGGTGCAGGCCTGGTCGGGCGGCGAGGTCGGGGCGGCCGGTGCGGCGCAGCAGGGCAGCGAGCAGGGCGGCGCCCAGGCCGTGGTCGCCGACGGGGTCCAACAGCCAGGCGAGCATGTCGCGGTGGGCGGACTCCTGCTCGGTGCGGTGCAGCAGTTCCAGCGCGGTGCGGCACGGCGGCGGGCCGGGGCGGGCAGCCGCGGCAGCGTCCAACGTCCTTTTCGCGGCGGCCCATTCGAGCGTCGTTCCGGGGGTGCTCCTGCTCATCCTGTCAGCTTCGCAGAGGCCGTCGGACGTGCCCGTGGCGGGGCTGCCCCGCTGCCGGGGACGCCCCGGCACGGCGTTCGGGGGGTTTCCCCGAGACCGTCAGGTCCGCGGCGGCGGCACGGCGCCCCCGATCTGCGGGACTCGACCGAGCGAGTAGTGATCCCCTGGGTGCCGTGAGAAAGCGCGGTGAGCCTCCATCGCACGCTTGAGGTGAGCCGCCGGGACGTGGTGTCCTTGGCCGGCGAGCGCGTCGCGGAGCTCGGCCGGAGTCTGCTGTCGGCCAGACCGGGCCAGGTGCCTGGCTGCGATCTGCTCGGCGACCGGCATCGGAGGCGGCTCGACAATGATCAAGGCGCCACGGATCCGTGCGCTCTCCTCCAGGGCGACGTTCGCATGCTCCAGCAGGGGTTGCGCGAGGTCCCAGAGGAACCCTGCTGCGTCCCGCCAGCGGCTGCCCTTCAGGTAGCCCCGTTTGTGGCAGATCCACAACGCGGCGGCGAGCGCGGCTGCCGACCACCCCGGGTTCCGAGCCACCCAGCGAGCAATCGCTTGCCCGGCTCCGACCAGGAGGCGCATCGCGAACTCGGTTTCGCGATCGGGATCCACTCGGCGGCGGCCGTGGCGAAGCCGAATCGGTAGAAGACGCTGTCCTGGCTGATGATGACGGAGGGAGCGAGGAATTCAGCGAGCGCCATGGTCGGCGCGTCGTCCGGGTCGCCCCGCAGCCTCCTGGGCAGGGCCGGGTCGACCTGCCGGATCCCGCGCGCACCGGGAGACAGCAGGTCGCGGATCTCCAGGTCCACGAGTCGCGCCGACGGCAGGATCACGTCGTCGAGCACGCGCCGCACCTGCGCCTCGGGCACCTCGTTCTCCCCGGCGAGGCGACCGACGTGACGCTCCAGCTCCTCCGGGATGTGGCCGGCGAGGTGCGGCGTACCGCGACCGGTGAGGGCCATCCCCGTGACGAGGTCTTGCTCACGGTCGCGCTTGAGCCAGTCGCACCCCATCACGAGAAGCGCGTTGGCATCGAAGATCGGCACCAGCACTGGCCTGGTCAGAACCAGGGGGCGGAGCGCGGGCACAGCGCGGCGTCTTGCCAACGGCTCAGCGGGGGATGGGACTTCCGGCAGCGATATGGGCTCAGTGTGCTCCCCACTACCGACATCGAGCGGGTCAATTTCGCCGACCTGCCGTCCCGGCGCATCACACGCCGTCGGCCACGTCGCCCGGCCCCAGCACAGGCCAGCGACTATGACATGCAGCACAATGACTAGACATCCCATGGCGGTACAAGTATCTTGTCCGGCTCACGTCGCTTGCTGGGCGGACAAGGGGGGTTGCCGGAGTTGCAGGTCTTCCGGGTCAATGGTGGGGCGGTTCGCAGGGTCGAGGGTGGTGCTGTGGAGCTGGAGCGGCACCTTCAGGCGTTGGTCGAGGCGAACATGGAGACGATGCTGGGGATCCGGTTCGTGGCGAGCGAGTACTCGACGGGCCGTGTCCACAGGGGCCGGATCGACACGCTGGGCCTGGATGAGGACGGGTCTCCGGTCATCGTGGAGTTCAAGCGATCCCGTTCGGAGAGTGTGCTGTCGCAGGGGCTGTTCTACTTGGCGTGGCTGGTGGATCACCGTGCCGAGTTCGAGGGCCTGGTGGCTGGCCGGTTCGGCGAGGAGGTCGCCGCGGCGGTCGACTGGAGTTCGCCACGGGTGGTCTGCATCGCCGCCGACTTCAACCGGTACGACGTGGTCGCGGCGGGCATGTCGCACCACCGGGTCGACCTGGTGGTGTACCAGCAGTACGAGGGCGACTTCGTCACGCTGGAGCTGGTGGCGTCGGTCGCAGGCGGCTGCGGCGGGTCGGCCTCCCGGCGGGCGGAGGCGGACCGTGCGGCGCCTTCCGCGCGAAGGGGCGTCCGGGAGTCGCTGGACCATGCGTCGGCGGACCTTCGCGCCCTCTACGCGAGCCTCGACGAGCGGCTGCTCGAACTCGGCGACGGCCTGTGCGTCGAGCTGCAGCATTACCTCGCCTACCGGCGGCGGCGGAACTATGCGTGCGTTCGAGTGCTGGCACGCGAGCTGGTGGTGGTGCTCAACGTGGACCCTTCCACGGTGAAGCTGGAGCCGGGTTGGACCCGTGACCTTCGTACGGTCGGTCATCTGGGCACCGGGGACCTGGAGGTTCGGATCGCTTCGCCTGAGGACTTGACCCGGGCGGTGCCGCTGCTGGCGGCCAGCTTCGAGGCGGCAGCCTGATCTCATGCGAACGGCGGCGGGCGGTACACCGGTCTTGGTGTACCGCCCGCCGCCGGTTCTGCCCGCAGGATCGCGGAGCAGATCGGGGAGGCGCGCGGGCCTGCGGCCGGTCCCCGCTCGCGCGCCTTCGCACCTGGCCTTGGGGGGTGTCTTCAAGGGCCGGGCGTGGTGGAGCAGAGCGTGCTGCGCGGCCTGGTCAGGCCGCTCGTTCAGGTCAACGAACCTGGTGTCGATGCGGTACTCGGCATCCGGGTGATCATGGCCTTCCTCAGATGCCGGTCACGGTGTCCGCTGGCGGGGTGCGGGCAGCTGCGTTCGGGACGCTTCGGCGGGCGGATTCCCGTTGGCCGTGGCCGTCTTGTTGTCGAGCGGTCGTCGGCGGGCGGCGGTGGCGCGGTCACGCGTGGGTGCGGCGGCCAGCCACTCCAAGGGGACGATGTCCATGTACACCCGGTGTTCCGGGGGGATCTGTCGGGCAAGCCGGGCGACCGGCTCGGCGCTGGTGAGTGCGGAGGCGACGGCGGTCAGCAGCGGGCGCGGCACTCGCTCGCCCATGTTGATGTACCAGCCATGGCCTCCGGGCTGGAGGTCGCCTCCACTGATCACCCAGTGGGGATCCGCGCCTTCGGCAAGCGCGGACGCGCTGGTGGTGCGGCTGACTGAGGCCATCTCGCCGGGGGCGGTCCAGATGATGTGGCCCGGCACGGTGTCCATGAACCAGCCGCCCTCGGCCAGGGGCTCAAGGCCGCCGGACAGTGCGGGGTAGCGCAGGTCTGCCGGTGTGGTGGCCCGGGTGGCGGCGAGTGCCGTGTGTACCGCGGTGGTGATCTCGGCGGGGGTACGGGCATCGGCGGTGACGTGCCACAGCTGGTCTCCGGTCGACCGGTCGGTGTAGACCGTGCTCCAGCTCGTGCCGGCCGCCGAGTGGAGAGCGGTGGTGCGGATCCGGCCGCATGGACTGAGGTAGATGTCACCGGATGGGACCTCAACGAGGGTCCACCGGGCGGCACGCAGCGGAGCCGCGGGGGCGCTTGCTGCGGTGTGGCCGGGCCCGGCGAGGTAGGCAGGTGCTGCGGCGACCAGTGCCGGGGGCCGGGGCATGCCCGGTGCGAAGAGGTCGCCGGCCACGTCGTGGGCGGCGGTGAACCGGCGGCAGATATCGTCGTACGCGGGTTGCGTGACGTGGTCGGGGTGCTCGTCCCAGAACCGTTGCGGGGTGTCCTCGTTGGCGCGGCTGGCGATCGGCTCACCGTGGAACCCCTCCAGGATGCCGGACGGGTCGTCCGTGGTGGCGATCATGTGCGCGGCGATCGTGCCGGCGGCGGCGTAGAGGTCCTCGTTGGTGAAGTGCAGGTCCTCGAAGGGCACGGCCGGCACGCTTCCGCGAGTGAGGTCCTCCCACACCATCCCGGTGGCGTCGTCTTCCAGGCCCAGCAGGCGGTGGCTGTACCGGGCGGAGTCCGTGACGAGGTCGAGGGTGAGCATCGCGGCCAGCTGCTGCTGCTCGGGGAGGAGTTGGCCCCACGTGGTGTGCGGGCCTGGGCCCGCTTCGGTGCTGGGCAGCGGCTGGTCCTCCAGTTCGTCGAGGACCTCCTCGATGGTCAGGTGTCCGTCGGCGGCGGCCAGCAGGGTGGACAGCGACTGTGCGGCTGCGCGGGTGAGGTCCTCGTCGGTGTGGGCAGGCGTAACCGGCACGAGGCCGTCCTCGGTCAGGGTGTAGCCGAGGTGGGCGAGCAGGCGCTCGTCCATCCACTCGCCGTCGCGCCGTAGCGGAGCCGGGTCGACCAGGGCGCCCACGAAGGCGTCGGTCACCATCGCGGGTGTGTCCGCGGTGAAGAGCGCCTGCCAGTACGGGTCGCCGGCCTCTTCGGGACCGACGTAGACGGCCAGCGCGCAGTTGCCCATGAGGTCGAGGTGGTTGGCGCCTCGGCGTAGTTCGGCGCGGGCGAGGTAGTCGGGCGACTCGACGCGCCAGACGCCGTGGGGCTCGCCGAGGTCGCGCCAGCCTGCGGCGACGAGCGCGTCGAGGACGGCGTCGCCGTCGAACGTCCCTTCCTTGAGTGCCGGGTGGGCTTCGCCCGTCCAGTCGGTCTGGGGCAGGGGGACGTGGAGCGACTCGGTGACGGCGGTGACGAACTCCTCGGGGGTGTCCTTGGAGAACCCGGCCATCCATTGGGGCGGGCCCAGCGGTTCGCGGGCGGCGGTGATCCGCCACCAGGCGCCGGGGTCGAGTTGGCCCGTCCCGATCCGGAATCGGTGGTCGGGGCTGCTGACGAAGGTCTGGCCGAGTTCACTGTTGTAGTCCTGCCGCCAGTCGTAGGCGAGGACGGCTCGGGCGATGGGGCTGGTCCGGCTGCTGGCTCCGGCGAGGTACCGGGGGGCGACGTCGAGGGGGGTGCTCGGGCTGGAGTCGGTGGTGATCGGGGAGGTTCCCTTCGGGCTCAGCGGCTGTGTTCGGGGCCCGACCGGTGTGCCGGCGGGGTGGGTTGGTCGTCCGGTCCGCTGGCCTCGGTCAGGCCGGGTGGGCGGCGGTCGAGACGGGCGGCGTCGGCGCGGGCCGTGCCGGGCCGGCCAGGCCGCGGCAGGGGTGCACCGGGGACGCGGCGGGTCCAGGTGTAGGCGTCCTCGATGCTGGCGACGTGCCCGTGCCGGAGGGTGAACTCCTCGCTGTCGGCCTGCTGGTGCCCAACGAACACGGCGACTGGACGGGCGGGGTCGGGTGCCTCGTTGTCGGTGGCGATCACCCAGGTCACGTACGGCGTGCCCGGTGAAGAGGCCGAGTCGTGGACGTCGAAGCGGGTGCCGGAGTGGCGCAGCAGGTCCTGTGCCGCCTCGGTTTCGGCGTCGGCGGCGCGGTACTCGCTGCGCTGCATGTGCTCCCGGAGCCGTGTCGGGTCGGCGCCGCGGGCGATGAGCCACGCCTCGGCCAGGGCCGGCATCGCCTCGTCGCGCACGGCGATGCGCATCAGCCGGGCGTCGGTGTCGCGTTCCAGGTGGACTGCGACGAAGAACGGCCGACCCTGGGCGGCCATCTGCTCGTCGTGCGCGACATAGAAGTGGTCCCGCCGGCCCGGCTGCTGGTCGCGGGGCTGGTCGTAGCTGACCAGCACGATGCACGGGTCCTCCCAGTCGCCCAGCCGGGCCAGGGCGTGGGAGGTGTGCTCGTCGGCGGGGTCCAGTTCGTCGAGGTCGAGGTCGGAGACGTAGTCGGTGAACGGGGCGTAGTACACGGGGCTCCAGGTCTTCGGCCGGTGTCCGCGGTGCGGTTGGCGCTTGCTCGCTGTGCTGCGTCGGCGAGGTCGGACCGGTCAGCGCTTGTTCGCGACGGCTGCGGCATCGCGCTGGACGGCGGCGGGCCGGGCCGCCGTGTCGGGCGGCCCGGCGGCTGAGCGGGTTCAAGCGGGCGGCTGCGCACCGTCGGCTCCGTCGAGGGCGGTGCCGGCGGCGATCTGCCTGGCGGTCTCGGCCAGGCGCTGTTCGGCGATGCTCGCGTAGTGGTCGGTGACCTCGATGCCGACGAAGTCCCGACCCTCCAGCATGGCGGCGACCCCGGTGGTTCCGCTGCCCATGCAGAAGTCGAGGACCGTGCCGCCCGGGCGGGCGATCTTGACGAGGTCCCGCATTACGCTGACCGGCTTCTGGGTGATGTGGACGCGGCCGGCGCGCGGCTGGGACGCCGTGTAGAGGCCGGGCAGGTAGACGGGGTTGGCGTCGGCGTCGATGGGCCCCTTGCTCCCCCACAGAACGAACTCGCAGTTCTGGGTGAAGCGACCCTTCTGCGGCCTCGCCGCAGGCTTATACCAGGCCAGCGCGCCGCGCCAGATCCAGCCGCCGGCCTGCAACGCGTCGGCGGTGGAGCCCAGTTGGCGCCAGTCGGTGAACACGGCGGCCATGCCGCCGTCGCGGGTGGCCCGGCAGGACTCGGCGAGCAGCTGGCTCAGCCAATAGGTGTACGCCCGCTGGTCCTTGTTCTCCCCCGGGAAGTCGGCGAGGGTGTGCGCCGCATCAGCACTGGTGTACTTCGCCCGCGCGCTGCGGGAGGTGCGTTCCTTGGCGGTGCGCCCGCCCGAGTTGTACGGCGGGTCGGTGATCACGCAGTCAATGCTGGCAGTGGGGATCTCGGCGAGCCGAAGCAGGGCGTCGCCGCGGTGGATCGTGTAGTTCAGGGGTGTTCCTTCGGTGCGGGGACAGGTCGCCGCGCCACCCGGCCGGTGGGGTTTGTCCGGCCGTGCGGTGATCCCGCAGACGCCGGCGAGGGCGGCGGTCGGGTGGCGGTCGGAGCAACCTAGGCGACCGCCGGCCGAAAACCTAAAACGGGCTCCCGCCTTCCCGCGTCAAGATCTTTTTTCATTTTCGGCCGGGCTCCGCCTATCGTCCTCCACGTCGCACGGCGCGGCGTCGGACATGAAGGCCATTTACTCCTGTTTTTGGTTTTCGGCCGCCCGGCTCCTACCGTGTGACGCACCGGCACTCCGGATCGCCCCGCGCCTCCTGAATGGTATTCATGGCTCATGGCCGGAGCGGGTTCGAGCTGTTGGGAGCACCTGTGCCGCCGGTACGCCGGTTCAGCCGTTTTAGGTTTTCGGCCGCTGGTTCTCTACCGTCGTAAACGCCATTCGGCGAATTCCACCCATCCCATGAAGGGCACCCCCATGCCTTTTTCGAGATTACGAGGGCGGCTTGCTGCCGCTTTCCGTCTGCTCCGCCCCGGCCGCCGTGCGCGGCCGGGGCCCGGTGTCGGCCGTGTGTTCTCGGCCGCCTGATCTGATCGGAGGCTTCGCCATCCGCTCCCTCACCTGCCGGGCTCCCGTGCCCCTCTGCCGTCCGCCGAATTCGCGCTGCCGGGCTGCTGGAGGCGACCCGACGAGGACGCGATGAGCTGGAGGAAGGTGACGGGCGCCGGTGCCGCCGGGATCCTGCTCGTCCCCTTCTTCATCGGCTTCCCCGCGCTCGCGGTCACCGCGAACGACGAGGCGACCAAGGCCGCCAAGGACGCGACGTCCTGCACCAACAACGGGACGAATGCACAGCCTGTGGACAGTGCGGCCGTCGCGGCCCAGGTCCGGCTGATCCTCTCGGGTTCCGCCGGTCCGGCCGCCCCGGTCTCGGGGCTCGATTCGCCGAGCCTCCAGATCCCCAACGCGAAGGCGATCGTCGCCACCGGCCGCTCGATGAACGTGCCCGCTCGCGGACAGGTGATCGCGGTGGCGACCGCGCTGCAGGAGTCCGGACTTCGCAACCTCCCGGACGGCGACCGGGACAGTCTCGGACTGTTCCAGCAACGGCCGTCGCAGGGCTGGGGCACCCCGGCCCAGATCCAGGATCCCGTCTACGCCTCCACCCAGTTCTACAAGGCGCTGCTGGAGGTCAAGGGGTGGCAGCAGCTGCCGCTCACCCAGGCCGCGCAGGCGGTCCAGAAGAGCGGCTTCCCGGACGCCTACGCCAAGTGGGAACCGCTGGCCACCACACTTCAGCAGGCCATCGCCCAGGCGCTCGGCGGCACTTCGCCCACCACCCCGTCCCCGGGCCCGGCTCCGTCCGGCTCGCCGTCGCCGACCGCCTCGCCGTCCGGCTCCTGCGGGACGGACTCGGGCAGCGGAACGGACTGGGGCACCATCCCCGCCGGCGCCCTGCCCGACGGGTACGCGATCCCCACCACCGCGCCAGTCCCCGTGCAGTCCGCGATCAAGTGGGCCCTCGGTCAGCTGGGCACGGCCTACCAGTGGGGCGGGTCGTGCGCCGCACCGCATGGGCCCGACCCGATGGGCCGGTGCGACTGCAGCAGCCTGATGCAGCAGTCGTACAAGGCTGCCGGCATCTCCCTGACCCGCACCACCTACACGCAGGTGACCGAGGGCATCGCGGTGTCCGTGGACGCCCTGCAGCCGGGCGACCTGCTGTTCACGGAGCCGGGCTCCGAGGGCCCCGGTCACGTCGGCATGTACATCGGGCAGGGCCTGATCGTGCACGCGCCGCACACGGGAGACGTCGTCAAGATCAGCACGCTCGCCTCCTGGAAATCCGGCATCATCGCCGCCCGCCGCATCGTCCACTGACGCCAACTGCGGCCATTCCCCGCGCACTTCGCGCGCTTCCTCCCCCTCTGCGGCCTGTCCGCCTCCCCTCTGTCCCCATCTCTGTGGAGCGTGATTGACCACCTATCTCGCCGACGCCGCCGTCAAGGTCCAGCAGCTGGCCTTCGACCCCGGCATCAGCCCGTCCGAAGGCGGCCTGCCCGGCCTGTCCGTCCTCAAGTCCACGGTCGGCAGCATCAACCTCTTCGCCATCATCGCCGTGGTCGGCGCCCTCTGCGTCTCCGGCATCGTCTGGGCCTGGGGCCACCACACCGGCTCGCACGGCAGCGAGGCCAAGGGCAAGCAAGGCGCGCTGGTCGCCGCCGGCTGCGCCCTCCTGCTCGGTGCCGCCAACGGGATCGTGACGTTCTTCAGCACCGTCGGGACCAACGTCCACTGATGATGCCGAAGTTCATGCCGTTCAAGCCGGGCGGGCAGTCCCTGATGCTGCGCCGCGCGCTGATCGGCCTGGGCGCCCTGGTGGTCGCCGCCCTCATCGCCGGGCTCATCGCCCGGTATGCGGGCGGCGGCCACCGGGCCCCGGCCCCAGCCGCCTCCGCCGCCCCGGCCACCTCGCCCCGGACCTCCGCCTCCGCCTCCGGCACGCTCGTGCCCGGCACACCGGCCCCCTCTGCCAGTGCGACGCCGTCCGTCTCCCCGGTAGCGGCGCCGCCTCACACCACCGACCCCCTCGCCTTCGCCCAGGCGTTCGCGACCGCGCTGTGGTCGTACGACACCCGCACCACCACCCAGTCCCAGCAGCTCGCGGGCCTGCGCGCGTGGATGACCGGCGAGAGCCAGTACGCCGACCTCGACGCCGTCGCCTCCCAGGTACCCGACCCGACCCTGTGGGACCGGATGCGCAACAACGGCCAGTGGGCCACCGGCCAGGCCGCCGAGGCGCACCTTCCCGCCGCCTTCCAGTCGGCCGTCGCCAAGGACCCGACGAAGCTGACCGTCGCCTACCTGTACGCCGTCACGGTCACCGGTACCCAGTCCATCACCTGGAACGACGGGGGCCGCGGGGCCGAGGACCGCGCCATCACCATCGCCGTCCAGTGCCGCCCCGGACGCGACTGCGCACTGGCCTCGATCGCCCCGACCGTCTACCCCTGACCACCCACGAGAGATAAGGAGGTGATCGCCCATCGGATTCTGTGATCTCCCCCTGGCCGGCGCGCTGTGCGACACGGTCGTCGGCGGAGTCTCCGACAGCATCACGGACTCGATCGGCAAATGGATCGCCAAGTCCTGCGGCGACATGGCCAAGAGCGCGGCCGACCTCGCGGCCAAGGCGGTGGACACCACCACGAAGGTCGATCTCGGCGCCTCGTGGTTCCGCGACAACTACAGCCTGATCCTGCCGATCGGCCTGGTCGTCATCGTCGCGACGTTCTGCCTGCAGTTGATGCGTGCCGCCTGGCGGCGCGACGGGCAGGCCCTGTACCAGGCCGTCACCGGCACCGTCTCGGGCGTCCTGTTCAGCTTCGTCGCGGTCTCCTGCACCAGCATCGCGCTCACGATCGTCGACGCCCTCAGCGACGGCCTGTTCCACGTGGCCAACACCTCGACCAGCGACGCGGTCGCCCGGGTGATCCGGGTCGGACAGATCACCACGCTCTCCGATCTCGGCTGGGGCATCCCCGCCTTGGTCGCCCTCGGCTGCGTCGCCGGCGCGATCATGTACTGGGGCACGATGGTGCTCCGGAAGGTCGCGATCCTGGTGCTCGTCACCCTGGCCGTCTTCGCCGGTGCCGGCGGCGGCTGGGAGCCCGCGTCCCGCTGGCGGCGCGCCTGGATCGAGGCGACCGCCGCCCTGGTTTTCTCCAAACTCGTGATGACGATCATCTTCCTCCTCGGCGTCTCCGCGATCGGCCGCTCCGACGGCAAGGGCGGTGCCCTCGCCGCCCTCTCGGACGTCCTCGCCGGCATCGTCGTCATGATCATGGTCCTGCTGGCCCCGATGATGACCTACAAGTTCCTGCACTGGGCCTCGGATGGCACTGGCGCCGATCTGCACCGCACCACCAGCACCGGGCTCGCCACCGCCGCGGGCGCCGCCCGCAAGGGCGCGACCATGGCGATGAGCGCCAGCACCGGCGGCGCGGGCGGAGCCGCGATGGCAGGTGCCCCGCAGGGCCCGGCCACCGTGCCCGGCCAGAACAGCCCTGTCGGCGGTTCCCCGTCCTCCCCGAGCGCGGCGCCGTCCGGCCCCAGCGGCCCGGCCCAGTCCACCTTCGCCTTCCCCGGCACCGGCAAGGGCGGCACCGCGGAGGCCGTCACGAAGCCCCTGATCACCCGTCGCGGCAGCGGGCAGCCTCTGATCACCCGGGCCGCCTCGGAAGGTGGGGATGCCGCTCGCACCGCCGCCCCGTCGCCCGCGACTGCCGCCGAAGCGGCAGCGCCGCCCGGCGGATCGGGAGCAGCCGCCCCCGCACCGATCGTCCTGGGCGCCCCGCGCACCGGCAGCCGCGCCTCGTCCGGCCCGGCAGGAACGTTCATGCCGAGTACGTCGCCCGCCGGTCCCGCGGTGTCGAGCGCCCCGGTCAGTGGCCCCGCTCCGGCTCCGGCCTCCCCTCCGCCCCCGCCTCTCGCCTGACCTGTCCCGGCCGGGGCACTGCCACCAGCCCCGGCCGGGCCCCTGACGCCAGGAGTCGCCTCTGTCCACCGCCGAGTTCGTCTCGACCGTCCGCTTTCCCGCCCGGTCCCGCCGCGGCGTCCTGCTCGGGCTCAGCCCCGCCCAGCTGTCCGTCGTCGGCACCGCCGGCGCCCTGCTGCTCGTGACCATGGTCACCACCGGCCTCACTGGGGCCGTCCTCGCCACCCCGCTCTGGGCTCTGGCCGCCGCCGTCGTCCTCATCCGCTACCACAGCCGCTCCGTCGCAGATTGGGCCCCGATCGTCATCCGCTACTACCTGCGCCGCGCAAAGGGCCAGCTGATCTGGCTCGCCCGCCCCACCTCCCGGCCCCGGCGCGACGGCCTGCTCCACCTGCCCGGCACCGACGCCAGCCTGCGCGCGGTCACCTCGCCCGACGGCAGCACCGGCGCCGTCCACGATCCGCAGCGCGGCACCCTCACCGCCGCGGTCCGTGTCAGCTCCCGCGCCTTCGCCCTCCTCGACGCCCCCACGAAGGCCGCCAACGTGTCCGGCTGGGGCCGCGCCCTGGCCGCGCTCGCCCGCACCGGATACATCCAGAGCGTCCAGGTGATCGAGCGCACCATCCCCGACTCCGGCGACGCACTCCAGCGCTACTGGGCCGAGAACGGCAACCCCGACGCCCCGCTCGCCGGCGTGGTCTACGAGGAACTGCTCGCCGCCGCCGGCCCCACCGCCGCCCCGCACGAGGCGTACATCGCCGTCAGCCTCGACCTCAAGAAGGCCCGCCGCCTGATCGGGGAGGCGGGCGGCGGACTCACCGGGGCGTTCACCGTCCTCGGCCAGCTCGTCCCGGGCTTCGAGCAGTCCCTCCGCAACTGCGGCCTCACCCCCGGCGGATGGCTGACCGGCGGCGAGTTCGCCGCCGTCATCCGCAGCGCCTACGACCCCAAGTCGCTCGCCGCGATGGAGCAGTGGTCCGAGACCGGCCGCGCCACCGCGTCCCCGGCCGCCGCAGGCCCGGTCGTCCTGCGGGAGGAGCCGAACCGGGTCCTGACCGACAGCGCCTGCCACGCCGTCTACTGGATCGAGCAGTGGCCCCGGTCCGAGGTCAGCGCGGGCTTCCTGCACTCGCTGATCTTCTCCGCTGGCGTCCGGCGAACCCTGAGCCTGCATTACGGGCCCGACGACCTCGATGCCGCGCTCAAGGCCGTCCAGCGGCAGAAGGCCACGATCGTCGCCGACGCCGCCGAGCGCGTCCGCAAGGGCCAGGTCGACAGCGAGAGCGACACCCAGGAGTACGCCGACGCCAAGACCCACGAGCGCGAGCTCATCTCTGGCCACGCGGACGTCGACTTCACCGGCCTCGTGGTGATCTCCGCCGACAACCCCGAGGACCTGCGCCGCCAGTGCGCCACGGTGGAGACCGCCTGCTCCAGCGAAGGCCTGGATCCCCGCCTCCTCATCTGGGAGCAAGCCGAAAGCTTCAGCCGCGCGGCCCTCCCGCTCGCCCGGCTCTGACGGGAGGCCCGCCATGAACCACCCGCCGACCGACAGCACCTCCCGACTCCTGCGCTTCGCCACCGCCGCCGTCGACGTCCACCACCACACCGCGCTGCCCGACCAGCAAAGCACCTCCCGCGTCGAACTGGACGCCCTCCACTCCCACTGCACCGCGCTGTTTCAGCTGGTCGACACCCACACCACGGCCACCCGCCCGAACAACCCCGCCGAGGCCGACCAGCTCCACGCCGCCCGGATCCGGCTGTGGCAGAGCGCCGACGCCCTCCACTCCGCCTACCACCGCGCACCCCGCGCCGACGGACGGCTCCCCACCCGCGAGGCCTGCGCCCTGCGGCTGCCCGAAGGCGCCCCGGACATGGTCATCTGCCAGCGCCACACCACCGCCTCCGCCCGCATGCGCCAGATCTCCACCCCCTCCGAGCTGCGCGGAACCCCGACCGCCGCCTCCCGCGCCTGAACCAAGGACCCGCTCTGCGCGCATCCGCCTCCCCTCTCTTCACCCCCACCCGCACTGACCGCGCCTCACGCCGCCAGGCCCGCCGCGACCTCGCCGCCGCCCGCCGCACCGCCCGCGACAGCTCCCGCCCCGTACGCACCCGCACCCGCCGCGAGGAGAACGAGGAACTGCGCCCCGTCTTCCCGGCCGGCGGGCGCCCGGGAACCGCCTCCCTGCGCGGCGGCAAGCTCAAGCTGCCCCCGCACCGGATGACCACCGCCACCGCCAGCGCCGCCTACCCGTTCCTCGCCGAGGGCGGCCTCGGCTCCGCCGGCATGCTGATCGGCCGCGACGTCCACGCCGAAGCCAGCTTCGTCTTCGACCCGTTCGCCCTCTACTCGCGCGTCGAAAACTTCACGAACCCGAACTGCCTCGTCGCCGGCGTCATCGGACAGGGCAAGTCCGCCCTGGCGAAGTCAATCGCCCTGCGCAGCACGGCATTTGGCTACCGCGTGTATGTCCCCTGCGACCCGAAGGGCGAGTGGACCAGCGTCGCACAGGCCGTCGGCGGCACCGCGATCGCCCTCGGCCCGGGCCTGCCCGGGCGGCTCAACCCCATGGACGCGCCCGCCCCGCCCGCCGGGGTCGATCCGGACAGCTGGGCGAGCGAGGTCCGCAAGCGCCGCCTGCTGCTGCTCGGCTCCCTCGCACGGACCGTGCTGCAGCGCGACCTGCTGCCGCGGGAGTACACCGCGCTCGACCTCGCGCTGGACACCGCCGCCGAGCAGGCGGAGCAGCAGGGCCGGGTGCTGCTGCTCGGCGACGTCGCCGCAGTCCTCGGCCAGCCCGCCGTCCTCGATGCCGCGATCGGCGACCCCTCGCGCCGCGTCGGCGAGGCCGCCCAGGACCTCTCCCATGCCCTGCGCCGCCTGATCAGCGGCGACCTCGGCGGAATGTTCGACGCCCCCTCGACCGCCGCCTTCGACCCGACTAGCCCGATGCTGACGATCGACCTGTCCCGGCTCGGCAGCGCCGGCGACGACACCGGGCTCGTCCTCGCGATGACCTGCGCGAGCGCCTGGATGGAGTCCGCGCTCAGCGACCCGGGCGGCGGGCGGCGGTGGGTGATCTACGACGAGGCCTGGCGCGTGATGCGCCACGAGGCCCTGCTGCAGCGCATGCAGAGCCAGTGGAAGCTCTCCCGTGGTCTCGGCATCGCCAACATGCTGATCATCCATCGGCTTTCGGACCTGCTCAGCGCCGGTGACGCCGGATCGCGGGCCCGCGCCCTCGCCGAGGGCCTGCTGGCCGACTGCGCGACCCGCGTGATCTACCGGCAGGAGGCCGACCAGCTGGCCGCCACCGCCGGGCTGCTCGGCCTGACCGGCGTCGAGATGGCCGCCATCGCCCAGTTGGGCCGCGGCCGGGGCCTGTGGAAGGTGGCGGGCCGGTCGTTCGTGGTCCAACATCTGCTCCACCGAGCCGAGTTGACGGCCTTCGACACGGACGCCCGGATGCACTCCCCGGCCCGGACGGCGGACGCCTCCCCCGCCCTCTGATCGCCGCCCCGCCGTCTTCCCGAGGATCCTCGTGCCCAACGTCACCGTAGCCCACTTCCCGGACCGGGACCTGCTCGTCGCGGAAGCGCCCGACCGCCGCAGCGCCCATCTGCTCGAACAGGCCGGCCTCGTGCGGGACGACGCGCTCGGACTGCACCGGTTCCGGCGCGACACCCCGCCGGAGACCGCCAACCGCCAGCTGCGGGAGGCCCGGCGGCTGTTGTTCCCTGCCGAGTACGGGTTCACCCGCGTCTACAGCGAGGCCGAGCAGTACGAGGCCACCCAGCGCCGGAACCCGCTCACGCCTCCTGGGCCGGTCCTGACCGCCACCAGCAGGGCTCCGGCCGTCCACCACGTGTCCACCGACATCGCCAACGGCCACATGGTGCTGCTCGCCCATCATGAATCCCCTTACGAAGCGACCGAGTTGCTGGGGCTATATCCGGCTTCCGGAAAGGCGGCGACCTTCTACACCGAGGGCGGCGGCTACTACGGCGCCAGCCGCCACCCGGACCTGGACTCCGCGCTCGCGGAGTGGTCCTCGCAGGGCTACGCCACCGAGGCGCCCATCGTCGACCGGCGCCGGAGGGCCGCCCTGCTCGCCTCCCGGGCGGCAGCAGGCCGTACCAAGCCTGTGCCTGACACCCCTTCGCCCATCAGCGTGGCGCTGACCGTCGCCCGCCGAAACGGCGCCCCGTTCTGATCGCACCCCCACCGATTCCCCTCTGCCCGAACGTGTTTGGAGATCCATGCCTCACTCGCTCACCCGCCAGGACGCCCGCCTGGAGGCCGCCCTGGGCCGAAGCGTCACCTCGCTGATCGCCACCGAGGCGAGGGCGGACGCCGCCACCGCCCGACTTCTCGACGCCCACCGCGTGCTCACCGAGGCCGAGACCGCGGTCGCGTTCCAGCGGGTGCGCCTGGTCAACGTCGCGACGGCCAAGCGCCGGGTCGACGACGCCGTCCTCGACCAGCTCGACGCCCACCTGGAGGAACTGGAGGTCGCCGCCGAACGGCGCGACCAGCTGGAGGCCGACTTGGTGCGCCTGATCGAGGAGCACGAACACGAGGCCGCCCGCGAGGCCGAGCGCGAACAGGCCGCCGCCGCGAGCACCTCGTTCATCCCGCTGCTGCTGGCGCCGGGCGCGGCGCGCGACCGGTGAGCCCCGACGCACCGCTCGTCGAGTTCGGCTGGGACTTCGACGTCGGGGAGTTCGCGGTGCGCTCCGGACCGCTTCCCCGGGCCGCCGGAGAGATCCTCTACCAGGCCGGGTTCTGGTACCGCGCACAGCAGTTGGGCGCCGACGCGTGGCACCAGCACCTGAACGTCGAGGCGAACGAGCAGATCGACAACGCCGCCGGCGCGATCGACGCCCTGCTCAAGGCCGGTGTGCAGGTGTCCAACTGGCACGACCCGCGGCAGAGCGGGCAGCGCCTGGTGGAGCACTACGCCTGGCTCCGGGACGAAGGCCCGTTCCCCGACGCTGCCGCCACCGCTGACAAGGCCCGCTGGCACGCTCGCGCCGCACTCCTCGCCGGCCTCGATTCCGACGGGAGCAGGACGCTCGCCTCGCAGATCGTCGACGGCGATCTCGTCGTCGAGGCGATGCAGAAGTGGGAGACCGACAGCACCCAGTGGTGGCTCGCCTTCGAGGCCTCCTCCGACTGCTACCTGATCCTCCGCTTCGACCCGGTCGACCGCTCCCTCGGCATCACCGACCACTACGCCGACTGGTACGGGCCCCAGGCGCGCCGCGACTTCCGCGTCCAGCAGCAGCGGGACACGAGCCGCCCGAGCCCGTCCCGGGCCGACGCCGCTCGCACCGCCCGGCCGGCACGGATGCGGACCGCCCCGTCCGCGCCGCCCGACCGACCGCAGCCGCCGGAGGCCGGCCGATCGGCCCGCCGCTGACTACCCCAACGAGAGGACTCCCCATGGAGACGACGTCCAGCACCGAGGCGGCCCCGGTCGTCACCTTCCGTCCGCTGCGCGAGGCCGGCATCACCGCGGGCACCACCAGCCGGGACCAGCGCGTGGTGGCAGCGCTGCGCGACGCGGGCTTCGAACTCGGCCGCGACGCCGCCCCGGAGCGGTACTCGCTCGCCACCGCCGACCCGGCCGAGCAGCTGCGCGCCATGGTCGACGCCACCCGGGCGCTGCACGACCTGGACGTCACGGTGGCCGTCCGCCGCGGCATCGACTTCTCCCCGCACGCCGCCCGGACCGCGCCCCTGCTGCTGTCCCCCGCGCGCTCTGCCACCACCTCCGCCACGCCGTTCCAGACCCCCCAGCGCCCGGTCCCGACGTCCGGCCTCCGCTGATCCCGCCCCCTGCCCCGAGGAGCACGCATCCGTCCCGACCACGTCTCGGTCGCCCACGACCCGCAGTACGGCATCGCCGTCTCCCTCGGCCAGGAGGTCACCCCGTTTGCCCGAGAGGTCCTCGTGCGTTCCGGGTTCCAGCCCCTCCCCGACGGTCGGCTCGCCATCTACCAGACCGGGGACACAGGTCGCCATGTCCGCCAGACCGTCGCCGAGCTGCGACGTATCGGTATCCCGGTCACCGCGGCACCGGAGTTCGACGCCGTTCCCGGCCGCCCCGTCCCGCCGAGCCCGGCGGTGGCCGCCGCCGGCCCCGGCTCTGTCATCCACCTCAGCCCTCCGGCCACGAGCCGCTCGCACGACGTCGCCTTCGGACGCCACCCGCAGCTGGGCATCGTCGCCCGCAACGCCTCCGACCGGCAGGACGTGCGCTTGGCCCTCGCCGAGGCCGGCTTCGTACGCACGCCCCCCACCTCCGACCTGTTCGCCCTCGACGAGCCGGAGTTCGAGGGCGACCGGCGCACCTCCACCGCTATCGCCCGCCTGCGCGACCAGGGCGTGCGCGTCGCCGCGGACCTCGCCTTCGAGCCCCTCGACGGCCCGTACACACCGACCGACCCGTTCGCCACCCGCCTGGTCGCCGCGATGAACCGCACCCCGCCGTCCCCCGAGCCCTCTCCCGCCCCGTCCCCGTCGGCGGACCCGTTCGAGACGAAGCTGATCACGGCGCCGGATCTGTCCCGCCCGGCCGCGCCGAAGGACGCCGATCCGTTCAACACGGTGATCCACGGCCCGGTCGGGCCCAGTGTCGACGAGCGCCGCACCGACGCGATGCTGCACGACCGGGCGGCCATGAGCGCCGAGATCGCCTCGCGCCTGCGGGCGATCCAGCAGCAGCTGCGCGGCGACCTGTCCGGCATCGACCCGGCCCGCATCGAGGCGGTGATCGGCGAGGCGACCACCGTTCTGGCCGGGGCGAGCAAGGATCTCGCCTCCGCCGCAGCCCCCGCGGCCCGCCCCGCGGCGGCCTCGCCCACCAGTCCCCGGGCCCGCGCGGCGCTCGCCGTCAGCGGCCAGGTCCGCTCCGGCGCAGCCCTCCAGGCCCAGGGCGCCGCCGCCACCGCCACCGCGGCCCCCGCCGTCGATCCGCGCATCGCGTGGGCCGCCGGTCACCGCAACACCCGATAAGGAGAACCTACTTGGCCGTCAAGACCGTCTGGACCGTCGAGCACGCCTGCGGGGACAGCGTCGAGCACGACCTGTCCGCCCGTCCCGCCGACCAGCGGGCCGGGTACGCCCGCTGGCTCGCCGGACGCTCCTGCAAGGACTGCTGGCTCGCCGAGCGCAAGGAGGACCCCGCCTCGCGTGAGGCGTGGATCGCCGAACGCCGTGCGGAGGAGCAGCAGGCCGCCACCGACTGGGCCCAGAAGTTCAGCATGCCGCCGCTGGACGGCCCGCCCAAGGCGATCAGCTGGGGCGAACGGTGCCGCTACCAGCTCGTCACCGGCGCCTACCGCGTCCTCGTGCAGGAGGGCGGCCTCGCCGAGGATGCCTGGCAGGACATCGAGCAGCAGGTCCGGGTGACCGACCGAGCCAGCTGGTGGATCGACCAGCGCGACGCGGCCCCCGCCGACCTGCCCGAACTGCTCGCCGCCGCTGCCGACGCCCGCACCACGGAGAACCCCTTCTGAGCGCCATCGACACCACCCCGGCCCTGCCTGTCCCGGGGGTGCGCCCGGCCGCGGCACACGCGCTCGTGGTGCAGGTACTGCGGGCGGAGTCCGCTCGGCGCGTGCTGTGCGCCGACGCCTCGACGCTGCCCGACGCCCTGCCGTCATCGTCCGCCGCCCGGGTCCTCAACCTGACTGCCCCACGCGGCTGAGGCCCCCGCGCTCACCCTGATCACCGCTGAGAGAAGAGCCTTTGCCCAACCCCGATGACCCCGAGCGTCTGTTCCACTTCTACGTCGACGGATCGGTCCACGGCCCGTACCCCGGTCTGGTCCGCGAGCGCGAGACTCTGGGCCATGCCGGTCCGTACTGTTCTCCGGCCTTCACCCGGCCCGTCGCCGAGCGGATCGTCGAGGACCTCCACCTCGACAACTGTGGCCTGACGGGCCGTTGGGAGCACAACCGGCTCACCTTCGAGTGGGGCGCCGACTACGACGGCGACGGGGGCGTCGAGACCGTCGAGCCCGACTCGCGGGGCCTGTACAAGATCGGCGGGCGGTGGCCGTGGGACTACGACGGACCGCTGGACGCCGCCGAACGCCACCAGGCCGCGCTGGCCCGCCCCTCGCGCAAGGCCGCCGCCGCGAACAAGCAGGCGACTGCGGCAGTGGCGCTCGTCGGCGCGGGACCGGCGCCCGGCCCGGCCGCCGGACGGTGACGTGCACCCCGTCCTCTCCCGGACCTCGTCGGTCGACGACCTGCTCACCGGTCTCGCCGCGACCGCCGCCCGCAACGGCCGGAAGCTACGACTTCTGGACGCCTGGGAGCCCGTCACCGACCTCTCGCAGCTACCCCCGGCTGTCTTCGCCCGGGAACTGGCCGCCCACCTGCCGGCCGTCTCGTCACCCGCGCAGGCCATCCGCTCCCGCCTCGTGTGGCAGTGTGCGCTGCGTGCCGACCCCGGCGCCCCGCAGCCGTCGGATGCGCGCTTCGCGCAAGTCGCCCGGCGCATCCTGGCCGCCACCGGCATCGCCCGGCCCGACGATCCGCACGCCTGCCGGTGGGTCGTGATCCGCACCGACGAGCACGAGGCCCGCATCATTGCCCCGCTCGCCCGCGCGGACGGCACCCTCGCCGAGACCACCCGGGACCGGGCTCTGGCCCTGGCGGTGTGCCAGCTGGACGAGCACACCGAGCGGCACTCCCGTGCCGGCGCCGCACTCACCATGCCGACACCGCGCTCCGCGCTCGTCGCCTCCCCGCCCGCCGCTCGCACGAGCACCGTGCCGGTGGCGGCCCGGCCCCTCACCCGCTGAATGCAGGAGCCCATGCCCGCCAACCCCACACTCGACGCCGCGCAGTCCGCGGTCGCCCGGGCCAGCACCGCGCTGCGGGAAGTCGAGGAACTCGCCGACTCCATGACCGCGGAGGAGGCCGCCGAGGTCCTGCAGAACCTCACCCTCCAGCCCGGTCCGGCCCACCGCCTCGCCGCCGCGGTCACCGCGCTCGGCAACCAGCTCGCCTCGCAGCTGGGCGACCAGCCCCACCTGTGGGAGCCCGTCCTCGAAGGCGGCAGCCGGATCACCGCTGCAGCCTGGCGAGCCGCAGCTCCCACCGAGGAGGTCCTCGTCACGGGCGGACGACGCCAAGCGGCCATCGCGTCCTCACCAGCGATCCGGGCTGCCGGTCCCGGAGCCGGGTTCCACCTTGCGCCCGCCGCCGTCGCACCGCACTCCCGCATCGTCGAACCGCCCCGCCGCTGAAACCGGAGACCCATGCCCCAGGACGAATTCCTCGTCCAACCTCGCTACCTGGCCGGCGCCGGCAACATCAGCCGCGTGCTCCAACCCCTCGTCCAGGTGCGGCTGGCCGCATGAGAACAACCCTGCCGCCAACAGGGTCGCGGCCACCAGCCCGTGCGGCCGGATCGAGGTCCTCGCCGAGCACCAGATCTTCCACCTGTGGAAGGTCAGCGTCCGGGCTCGGCCTGGCGATGCCCAGCCGCTGTGGCAGGCGACATTCAGCATGGAGACGCCCGCCGAGATCGTCGGCTCGCTCACCCGGGCCCTGGCCGCCGACCGGTTCGTGGCCCCCCGGGAGATCGTCGCCGAGTGGCCGGGCCACCCGGACGCCGCGTGGCGCCCCCTCCTCAGGGCCGGCTGGAAACCCTCCGACCGCACCGCCGCGCACTTCGGCGGCGGAGACGGCGGCACCGTCAGCGTCGACGTGCCCGGCGCCGCAGGCGCGAACGTCACGGTCGTCGACGGCATCCGCCTCACCTCGCCCGACGGCAAGGCGTCGCTGGTCCACACCCCCAAGCCCGACCACCTCTTCCCCTGCGGCCTGGTCGGTCACTGGACGATCGACGCGGCGTTCGGCCCGACGTGGGACGACCAGTGGACAGCGGTTCTCACCGCGGCGACCCCGATGCGGTACATGAACATGCTGACCTCCGCCGTCGCCGACCCGACGCCCGTCGTCCGGACCAGCGCCCAGATCAGCGCCGCGACCCGCGCCGCAGCCAGTGTGCGGCCGGCCCCACCGCCGAGGACGACCAACCCCTTGCGGTCGTTCGAGGCCGAGCAGGCCGCATTCAACCCCCGTCACCCGAACCAGGGCCACCCCCTGCGACGCTGAACCAGAAAGGCGCCCCCTGACCGAGCCGATCACCATCGCGCGCTTTCCGACCAGCCATGGCACCACCGCAAGCGCCTGGGCCCAGGCCCCAGACCTGGTCAGCCGTACCCTCCTCTCCCGTGCCGGCTTCCGCGCGGACGGCAGCGGCCCCAACTCAATCTGCACCGCAGAGAGCCCAGTCCGCGGCGACGTCAACCGGCGCATCCGACTGGCCGAGCAGATGCTCACCGCCGCCGGATACCCGACGAAGGTCTTCCCGCCCCTTGAGCCCATCGAACAAGCTTCGCTGACCTCAATGCATTGGGCGGACATCAAGTCCCAACTCATCACCGCCACCGCCGAGGTCCACGCCGCCGTGACCACGGACGACCTCCGCGAAGCGATCAAGCCGCTGATGGACCCCGAGCACGGAGTCCTGGAGCGGATTACCGCGCTACTGGACACCGCCGCACAGCGCGTGACCGACCTCGACGAGAACGCACCAGCCGCATCCTCCGCATCCGAGCTGGCCCATGCCCTGCAAAGCACCAGTACGGCGCTGACCAGCGCCGGATACCGCATCGCGACGGCGGGCAGCACCCCTGCCGACGAGGCCGCCTCCGCACGCGCCACGGCAGCCCTCACACACACGGCCGCAACGCTCCCCACAGCCACCCAAGCAGAAACGCTTCCTTCTGCTGCGCCCGCTGTACAGCGCCCCTACGGCAGCGCCCCCTCGCGCTGACGTCCCGTCCCGGCTGACCACCCGCCGGGCCGCGCCGATCACACCGTCCCGGGCCTCTGTCCCGCAGTGATCACCGCGCCCTCTCCCGCCCGCTTCCGGGCCCCTGCCGCGAGACGCCAAGCGCCCGGCAGGCCAACTCCTCTCCCCCGCAAGGAACGCACCTGCCCTCCGCTCCCAAGACCCCCTCGCAGAACCCGGGCACCGACGCACTCCTGTACGCGCTGATCGGCGCCGGCCTCACGCTCGCCGTCTTCGGCTCCCTCGCCTGGCTCGGCGGCAACACCGCCAACTACCTGACCGACAGCGGCCCGTGGAGCAATCCGTTCACGCCGGTCACCGCTGCCCTCCACCCCAACCACCTCTACCCGCACCTGGCCGCGCTGCCGCTGCTGATCAGCACCCGCATCCTGCCGGCGCTGGTCTCAGTCGCACTGGCCGCCATGGGCCTGTGGCTGTGGACCCGCCGCCGCCGAACGACCGACGGCCTCGCCGGGGCCCGCGACCTCGCCCCGCTCCTGCCCAAGGAGATCAGCACCAAGGCCCGCGACCTGCGCCCCAGCCTCGCCAGTGCCAAGGAACTGCGCCCGGACGACACCGGGATCCTCCTCGGCAACCTCGCGAACGGCACCGAGGTCCGTTCAGGCTGGGAGGACGTCTGCGTCGCCATCATGGCGCCGCGATCCGGCAAGACCACCTCGCTCGCTGTTCCCGCGATCCTGCGCGCCCCCGGCCCCGTCCTGCTCACCTCGAATAAGGCCGCACGGGACGCCTACACGGCAACTCTGGATTCCCGCTGTGCAGTTGGCCGGGTCTGGACGATGGATCCGCAGGGCATCGCCCACACCCCGCAGGGGATGTGGTGGAACATCCTGGCCGACGCCAGGGACCTGCCCGGCGCCCGGCGCCTCGCCGGCCACTTTGTCGCCGCCGCCGTCGACGAGAGCAGCCAGGGCGACTTCTGGTCCACCGCCGCCCAGAACACCCTCTGCGCCTTGTTCTTGGCGGCGGGCTGCGACAAGCGCCCGATCACGGACGTCCTCAAGTGGCTGGCCGTGCCTTCCGATCGCACGCCGATCGACATTCTCCGCGACCACCGGATGACGGCCATTGCGGACCAGCTCCAGGGCACCGTGTCCGGAGCCGTCGAAACGCGCGACGGAATCTATGAAACGGCCCGCCAGTACGCGGCCTGCCTCCTGGATCCGAAGATCTCCCGATGGGTCACGCCCAATCCCGACCTGCCGGAGTTCCGGCCGGAGGAGTTCGTCACCAACCGCGACACGCTTTACCTGCTGTCCAAGGACGGCGGCGGCAGCGCGGGCGCCCTGATCGCGGCGGCGGCCGACTCCGTGATGCGCACCGCGACCATCCAGGCCGAGCGGGCCGGCGGCCGTCTCGACCCCCCGCTCCTCGCGATCCTGGACGAGGCCGCAAATGTCTGCAAAATCTCGGACCTTCCCGACCTCTATTCCCACCTCGGGTCGCGCGGCGTCATCCCCATCACCATTCTCCAGAGCTACCGCCAGGGCCAGAAGGTCTGGGGCGAAGCCGGAATGGACGCCATGTGGAGCGCTGCCACCATCAAGCTCGTCGGCAGCGGAATCGACGACGCCGATTTCGCGGACAAGCTCTCCCGACTGGTCGGCGAGCACGACGTCGAGACCATTTCTCATTCCACGTCGGAATCCGGTCGGTCGACCTCCACCAGCATGCGCCAGGAGCGCATCCTGCCGCCCGACAAGATCCGTGCACTGCGCAAGGGCAGCGCGCTGCTGTTCGCGACCGGACTGCGGCCGGCCCTCGTTGACCTGCGGCCCTGGTACAAGGAGCCCGGCGCGGCGGAGATCGGCAAGGCGTCCAGCCGGCAGACCGCGCTCATCACCGAGCGGGCCATGGCGGCGGGTGAGGCCGCATGAGCCACACCGTCGAACCGGCCAGCCGAATTCTTTCTCTCGGCGCCGGCGTGCAATCCACGACCTTGCTTCTGCTGTCCGCGCTCGGGGAGCTTCCGAAGCTCGACTACGCGATTTTCTCGGACACCGGCTGGGAACCGTCCGCGGTCTACCGTCACCTGGACGAGGTGGAGCGGCGCATCGCCCGGCCCGCGAACATCCCGATTCTGCGGGTCTCCTCCGGGAACATCCGCGAGGATGCTCTCGACCCCGCGCACCGCTTCGCCTCGATGCCGCTCTACATTCTCAATAAGGACGGCAGCCCGGGAATGACACGACGGCAATGCACCGGCGAATATAAGATTAAGCCGATAAAGCGCGAGGTGCGCCGGATCCTCGGGTATCCCTATCCGGCGCGCGTGCCCCGTGGGGTGTTCGTCGAGCAGTGGATCGGGATCTCCACCGACGAGTTCCATCGGGCGGAGGACTCGGACGTGAAGTACGCGCGGCACAGTTCCCGCTGATCGATCTGGACCTGTCCCGCGCCGACTGCCTTCGACTGCTGGCCGAGCACGGGTGGGAATCCACGCCGAAATCAGCGTGCCTGGGATGTCCATTTCACGGAAATGCCCAGTGGCGGCAGATCCGTGACGAATCCCCCGAGGAATGGGCGGACGTCGTCGAATTCGACGAACGCATACGTGCCGGGAACGCGCGGGCCAATGCCGACGGCAGGCCCCTGCTCGGCCAGGCCTACCTGCACCGCTCCCGCCAGCCGCTGGCCATCGCTCCGATCGACAAGCTCACCCGCAACGAGTTGCGCGCCCTCCAGCAGCAGGCCGAGGTCACCGAGGACGAGCTGGAACTCGGGTCCGAGGGCGGGTGCAGCCCGTTCTCCTGCCGAGGCGAGGCGGCGTGACCGAGCCCATCCGGCAGAACTCCGGTGAGCCACGCGTCTCCTCGGGCCCCGTCGACTGGACCGGCATGCTCAACCGGGCCAAGCGGCCCGGCGAACTGGCCGACGTCCTGGAGCAGACGGCTGGCGAGAGCGGCCTGGTCGGCGCGCTGCACCAGTTCCTAGAACGGGCGGCCGAGAAGTTCCGCCAGCAGGGCACCGGCCGCGGCGGCGCCTACGCGCTGGCCTTCGACGCCCACGCCGAGGCGGTCCGCCTCATCGGCGACGGCCTCGCCGACGCCGCCGACCTGGAGAACGACGCGACCTCCCCGCGCACTGCCGCCGCCCGCGCCGACCACCGCGCCGGCCACCCAGCCCTCGCCTACACGGCCCCGCTCTGGCAGCCGACCGCCGCAGCACTCGAACGACGCAGCCGCTGACGCCCCGGGGCGACCGCCAGGCGAGCACCTGCACCACCGCCCCGCCTCAGGTCGGAGTACGACTCCGGCCCCTCACCTTGGAGTTGTCATCACCCGTCACCGTTCGACCGAGCCGCCCGTCCCCCCGGTCGACCTCGCCGTCTCCACCGGGGCCTGGCGCGACTACCAGCAGGCCCTGTCCCGCTGGGCCGCGCGCAGGGCCGAGATCGCGGCCGAGACCAAGCAGGGCCCCAGCGCCGAGACCCTGCCGCCGGCCCGGCACACCTCGCCGCCGACCGGCCCGTCGCGCCGCCGCTGAGTCCGCCGTCCCCTCACCCACCAGGAGGTGTCCGCCCTGGATCCCTGGCGCATACCCGTCGACCGGGCAACCGCCCTGCGCCTGATCTGCCCGCTGCCGGACGGAGCGGTCGCCGGAGTACAACAGGTCGCCCGCCGTGGCGACTTCGTCATCACCGCCGTCCTCACCCAGACCATCCGTCACGACACGTGGGACGGCATCCGGATCGGAGTCGGCTCTCCCTGCGGCGGCGAGGTCGCCGCGAACTGGTTCGGCTTCGCCGAACACCAGGTCTTCGGCGAGGCGGGGCGTCTTCGCGAGGCCGGCCACCACGAACTCGACCGCGTCAACCAGGCGCGCCTCCTCCAGTACGACCGCATCCGGGCCGGACGCGTCCGCGACGCCGTCGACGTCTACACCGCAGCCGTCGCCTCGCCGGCGCCCCCCGAGTTCGCCGCCTCGGCCCGCCTGGGCGCCTTGGACGGCCTGGCCCGACGCCTCGACCACGTCGGCTCCACCTACCCGCACGTCCTCGCGGGCCGGTCCTTCATCCACGCGGAGATGCTGCGCGAGGTCCACTCGGAGCTCCACCACGACCTCCTCCCGCTGACCGGAGAGTGCCAGGCCGCCGACAACGCCCCACTCGGCCTGACCAACGGGCTGGCCGCCATGCGCAAGCTGGCCGAGAGCCTGCTCGAACTGGCCGTCAGCGCGGACTCCGCCGAGCACCCAGCAGGTGCCCACTTCCGTGAGCAGGCCCAGGCGCTGGCCGCGATCGACGAGCAGATCACCGCGGACTACGCACGGTCACTTGGGTCCGCCACGGGCGATCGGGCCACCGCCGCTCGCCGCAGGTCGCTGATGATCGCCGCCGAAGGCACCCCCGACGGTCCGGTCGCGGAGGCTGCCCCGCCCACCGGGCTGCAGGCCCGGGCAGTGGGGCGGCCGGTGCGATGACCTACCGGTACCCCGAGATCCCGCCGCGCGACTTCCGGCCCCGCCTGTCCACCGCAGATGACCTGCACTGGCCGGACGAAGGCCCGCAGATGGGCCCGTGGACGCACAGCGAACTCGTGGCCCTCGCCTACCCGTGGCCGGTCGCCTGGCTGTTCCCCCCGCAGCCCGGGGAGCCCCAGCGCGTCGTCAACTTGTTCGCGGGGGCGGGCGGCTGGGAGCAGGGCCTGCGCGTCCTCGACGCCGGCACCGAAAGGTTCGACGTCGTCGGTGTCGAGATCAACTTCGACGCCTCGGCGACGGCGGTCGCGGCCGGAGGGCGGCGGATCGTCGCCGATGTCCGGAGCCTGGACCTGGCCAACCCGGCGCTGCGCTACGTGGAAGGGCTCACGGTGAGCGCGCCCTGCCAGGTCTGGACGCCCGCCGGCCTGCGGCAGGGGCACCAGGATCACAACATCGAGCTGCTCCTCGACACGTTCACGATGGCGTGCGAGGCCACGTTCGGCCATTGGCACGACAGCGGGGAATGCGACGAGGCGGCCGACTGCGGCGTCTGCTCGGACCCCGAGTGGGACGGCTACGGCGGGTTCACGGGTCCTCTCCTGACCTACGACGAGGCGCGGTCGCTGGTGCCGCAGATGAGCGACGAGCGCATCGGGCTGATCGCCGAGACGCTGATCTGGTCGCTCACCCTCACCGCCCGGTACGACAACCTGCGCTGGCTGGCGATGGAGCAGAGCAGCGCCCTGCCGGAGATCGTGCTGGACGCCCTGCGCGACGAGCTGTACACCGCCGACTGGTGCAGTGCCAGCTACCGCGTCCTGGACGCCGCCGACACAGGCCTCGCCTCCCACCGGCGACGGGTCTACCTGGTCGCCGGGCGCCACCACTACGTCAACGTCGAGGCGATGCACCCGGCTTCGCCCATGCCGCAGCGCACGGCGGCGCAGGCGCTCGGCTGGCCCGAGGGCGTGCGCGTCAACACGCGCGGAAACAGGAAGACGTCCGGCGGCAACGAGTGGAGCGCGGACAAGGTGGCGCCGGGCATCACCAGCAAGATCCGGGGCTGGTACTGGGCCCACGACAAGGAACGGCGCTTCACGGTGCCCGAGGCGGCGCTGCTGGTCGGGATGCCCGCCGACTACCCCTGGACCGGATCGCGCAGCTCCGCCACCCAGCAGCTCGGCGACATTGTCGCCCCGACCGAGGCCGCCCGCGTGGTCGGTGCCCTGCTCAACATGCCGTGGCAGGACAAGGTCGACCACTACCTGGCTCAGATCTACGGTCCGGACAGCCTGGCCCTGGCCGCGCCCCGCGAGGCGCCGCCGACCTCCGATCGGGCGGCGGCGGCCACCGCCACCTCGCAGCAGGTCGAGACGCTGCCCGGCTTCGAGGACTGGCTCGCCGGCGCGACGCCGGCCGCCCCTCGCGGTGGCGCGGCCCGCCGCCGCTGACCGGAACACGCGCCGCGGCCCGCCAGCCGACACCCCTTTCTCCTGCCGCTCCCTCCACATCTCCTTCCCCCCAGACGACTTGAGCTCCTGGTGACCTACTCCCCCCTCCCTCGCAACCCCGCCGTCGCCGAACTGCCGATGCCCATCGCACGGGTCGACGGCCGATGGCACCTGGCCATCGGCCGCGGCAGCGTGCCGATCCACGACGAGGCGCTGGTCCGCGACCTGCAGACGCTCAGCACGCTCCTGGCGCCCGCCCCCGCCCGAACGGACGCGGGCCGGTGAGCGCGACCAGCCGCGACCTCAGCCCGCAGCTGCACGCAGAGCAGGCCGCACTCGGGTCCTGTCTCCTCGATCCCAGGCAACTCGCCCTCCTGGGACCATGGTTGGAGCCGAGGCACTTCTACCGCCCTGCGCACGTCGCGTTCTTCGCGCTGCTGCTCGACCACCAGGCCGCCGGGCAGCGGGCGACCACCGAGGACGCCCGGCGCGACTGGGCGCTCGAAGTGATCGGCGTAGCCCGCCGGACGATCCCCGGGTTCGCCGCCAGCTACGGCCACACCCTGGTGGCCGCCTGCCCCTCCTCCGCGCACGCCGCTGCCTACGGCCGGATGGTGCTGGAGACCGCGGTGCGCCGGTCGCTGGAGGAGCACGCCCACCGACTGCTGGCCGCCGCCGAAAGCGGTTCGGTGCAGGACACGCTCGAACTGACCGGCACACTGCACGCGGTGATCGAGCGCCTCGCCGCCGCCTGGGGGCCGATCGAGACCCGCTCCCGGCACCCCCTGCCCCAAGCGGCGCCCTCCTGCGACGGTCGCGCGGCGCAGGCCGCCTGGGACCACCAACGGATGCTGCTGTCCACGCTCATCGGCGCCGCCGGCCAGGTCGGACCGGTCGCGTCCTGGCTGACCGAGGCCGACTTCGTCGACGACGGCCACCGCGTGGTGTTCCAGGCCATGGCCGCGCTCGACCACCGCGGCGAGCCGGTCGACGAACTCACGGTGCTCTGGGAGGTCCAGCGCCGTGGCGCCCTGGCCGAGGGCACGATCAGCGTCGCACAGGTCCGCGACCTGCTCGACCCGGTCCCCGGCGACCCGGCGTACTGGGCCGAGCAGGTGCTGCACTGCTCGCTGCTGCGGGCCTCGGCGACCTCCGCCGGCATCGTCCGGGTGATGGCCCTGGACGCCTCCGTCGGTGCCGGCCGTCTGCTCGGTGCGTCCCTGCGGGCACTTGAGCCCGCCGACCGGCTGCGCGAACGCCACCGCGCCGCCACCGGCACCAGCGGCCCGACCCGCTCCGGCCCGCTGGTCCTGGGAACCCGCCGCCAGGACGCTGCCACCCGCTCCTCCACGCCGGCCGACCGCCCGAACCACCCCGCGGCCGAACCCGCCCGCCCCCGCCGCTGACTGCCCGGAGAGTACGTGCCCCTGCCCGATCCGAACACCCGATCCGCCCAGCGGCTGCGCACGGCCGCCGACCGCGCCGAGGCCCTTGAGGCGGCCCTGCCCCGCGCCTGGCGTGAGGAGGGCCTGCCCGGCCTGCCCGAACTCGCCGCCCACGCCACCGCGATCCGCGACCACCACCAGCAGGTCCTCGACTCCGCCGCAGCGCTGACCTCACGCCCGCACCCCACGACCGCCGACCGGGCCGAGACCCGGGCGCTGAGCACCGCCGCCGAACACCTCGGCGCCGCCACCGCGGCCATCAGCAGGGCCGCGACCATGGCCGCCCGGCTCCACGAAGCCGACGGTCTGGGCAGCCCGCGTGCCGCCGAGACCCGCGAGCGAGCCACCCAGCACCTGAACCTGGGCCTCTCACACGCCCGGCTCGCACTGCGCGAAACCACCGAGCAGCTGCGCCGCGACGCCGTGCTGCTCACCGGCCCGGACCCTGAACGGACCGCGCGCCGTCTCGCGGCCATCTCCCGCACCGTCGCGCCCAACGCCCGCGTCCTCGTGTCCCCCGCGAGGACGGCCGACATGCCCCGGCAGGCTGCCGGGCGCCGCCGCTGAATCCCGGACCACCGCCATGACCAGCACCCCCGCCACCTACCGGGACGACCTCACCGCCATCGCCCGGATGCTGCGCCTGCTCGGCCGAACCACCGCCCCGGCCCCCGGCCAGGGCCAGCAACCGCCCGACCCGATCATGATCCTGGGCCGCTCCGGCCAGGCCGCGGGCTTCATCCGGCACTGCGCGGACAACGCCCACCGCTGGCGGGAGATCGACGCATCCGGCAACCCCTCGGCCCCCGCCCTGGCCGCCGGATTCACTGCGGCGGCCCTCCACGCCGCGACGGTCAACCAGCATCTGGCGAAGGCCGCCGGCCTCGCCGTCACGCTCTCCCTGACCGAGCGCGGCGCCCCCCGCACCGCTGCCGAAGCCCGCTACAAGCGCCGCCACGTCGCCGCGGCCACCGCTCTCGCCGCCGCGGAGGCAGAAGCCGACCTCGGCCACGACCGCGTCCTCGAACTCGCCAACCGCATCGTGAGCCAGCCCGCGCCTGCGCGGCCCGAACCGGCACACGCGACTGCCGCTGCCCCTGCTGCCAGGAGCCGCCGTTGATCGCCGATCGCGCCGAGGACGTGGCGCGCTACCTGCGCGCCCTGGCCGACGACGTGTCCGCGCAGGCTGGCGCCACCGCGACGGACCTGCCGCATCCCGTCGCCGTGGCCCAGCGGCTGGAGCGTCTCGCCCTTCTCCAGAAGGACGCGGCCTTGAACGCCGGTCAATACGGCCAGGGCTCGCCGGAGCCACCGAGCGCCTCGGGCGTTGGCACGGTGCATTTCGCGACCGCGGCGGCCCGGCTGGGCCTGGCCTGCGCCGTCCTCGGGGGAGGCGAGCGCCCACCTCCACCATCCCGCCGCCGGCCTCGACGAGCTGGTCCTGCGCTCCACGATCAGCCAGGGACTGGAGAGCGTGCGCGTCACACTGACCGGCCTGGCCACCGACCTGCACCTGGCCCACGTGGCCGTCGCGCAGGGACCTCCATGGCCGCCGCCTCCGGCTCCCGCCGCCTTCGCCCCCGCAGGCACGGCCGGTCCCACCCGCCCGACGGACCTTCCGCCCGCCGCCGGCGACCACGAGCTCCGGGCCGACGCCGCCAGGCGCCGCACCCCGAACCTCGTCATCGTGGCACCTCCCGCGACCTCCGCCACGCCCGGACCGTCCGCCACCGTCCTGCCCTTCCGCCGCACCTGACCGCCCGCCACCCCGCCGACCCCGCTCCCCGGAGGCACACCACGCCCACCCCTGCTCCGACCGTCGACGACTACCAGCAGCGCCTGCGCCAGGTCGCCGCGCAAGCCGACGCCCTGGCCGAGAAGCTGCCCGGCGCCTACGCCGCCACCGGCCCCGGCGTCCCCGACGCCTCCGTGGTCGCCATGCACCTGGGCGCGCTCCAGTTCGTTCAGACCAGCACCCTGGCCGCTGCGGAACTGGCCTCGGCCATCCCGCTGGATCCCAAGACCACAACCCCGGCTCGCCGCACGGCGATCGCCCTCGGCCATGCCCACACCCGCGTCGTCACCGCGACCCAGCAGCTCAGCGTCCTCTTCCAGCACTCCCTGGCCGCCGATGTCTGGGCGATGCCCGAGACCCAGCCGGTGAACCCGGCCGAGTTCTACACCGCCGCCCAGCACCAACTCGCCGCCGCCGCGCGGGAGCTGCGCATCGAGGCGGACCGGCTCCCCGCCGCGGGTGCGTCGCACGTTCCCGCGCAGGCACGGCCGCAGGCCGCCAGGAGCATCGGCCAGCGACTGCGCGGCGCCTTCGGCCGCCGCTCCGCCGAGCCTGCCGCCGTCACCGCCCTTCCCCGCAGCGCCACCACCGCCCGCCACTGAACCCCGAGGACCCGATCTGCCGTACGTCACCCCTGTCGAGACCCAGACCCTCTGGCTGCTCGGCCTCGCCAACGACCTCCACCTCCACAGCGAGGAGCTGTTCAGGATCTACTGCCACCGCGACCCCCAGATCGAGCGCCTCACCGCGGCGCTGGAGGGCCTGGGCAAGACCCAGGAGGCCCTGCTGTCGAACGCCACCGACCCCCCGCCCGCCGAGTCGACCGCGCCGGAGGACATCGCCTGGCGGCGCTGCACCGTCGCCTACGCCTACGCCGGCCTGCTCACCGCGAAGGCGACGCTGCGTGCCCAGCCCGCCCTCGTCGCCGCCGTGCAGATGCGCCTCAACCCCGTGCCGCTCTACCACTACTCGCCCGAGCGGAGCGCCTACTTCAAGGGGCTGTCCGCCACCCGCGAGGTCCTTGACGAGGCCACGTGGAAGCTCAGGGAGGTCGCCGAGCACCTGACCGGCCCGGAGCCCGACCTGCTCAAGGCCGTCACCGGCGAGTTCGCCCACAAGGTGGTGCGCAGCGCCGCCGTCTCCCAGCGTCCCACCACGCCGAAGACCGCCGCCGAGGCCGCCGGGCCCGCCGCCACGGTGGTGCTCGCGCCCGCCGCCTCGGTCCGCAGCGCCGCGTCCAACGGTAAGCGCCGGTGACCGCGCCGGGCGGCGCCTGGCCGCGGATCGGCAGCATGTGCAGCGGTTACGGCGGTCTGGACCTCGGCGTCCAGGCCGTGCTCGGCGGCGAGGTGGTGTGGCACGCCGAGGTGAACCCCTCCGCCGCCCAGATCCTCTCCCACCACTGGCCTAGAGACGCCGAATCTCGGCGACATCACCGCAGTTAACTGGTCGAGCGTCCCTCCGATCGATGTCCTGGCAGCCGGTTTCCCGTGCCAGGACCTGAGCGTGGCCGGCAAGCGCGCCGGCCTGGTGGAGGGCACCCGCTCCGGACTGTGGCTGACCATCGCCCGCGCGATCGACGTCCTCAAACCTCAGATGGTGGTGATCGAAAACGTCCGCGGAATCCTCTCCGCCCCTGCTGCCGCGCCAGCCGATGGCGATCTGGAATGCCCGTGGTGCGGTCTGGGAGGCGGCGGAGGTGAGCCTGCTCTGCGGGCACTCGGCGCGGTTCTCGGAGACCTGGCCGACCTCGGGATGGATGCGCGGTGGACGGTGCTACCAGCGTCCGCCGTCGGAGCACCTCACCGGCGCGAGCGCTGTTTCCTCGTCGCCTGGCCTTCCGACCCCGCGGGCGCGCGATGCCAAGGGGCCGGATGCCTGGCGGCAGGACCTGGGCCACACGGTGACGCTGCTCAAGACCCCGACGTCCAACTTGGGTGCGATCGGCGGCTCGCAGCACCCGGACAAACGCCGCTCGGGCGGGCACGGCCCGAACCTCTCGGACGAGGTGGAGCACCTGTTGCCGACCCCGAAGGCAAGCGACGGGACGCACGGGGGACCGAACTCACGCGGCTCCAAGGGCGACCTGACGCTGCCTGCGGCGGCGGCCCGGCTGCCCTCCGCGAGGCCCGGCCCGGCGAGCGCCCCGCAGCGCACGGCAGGGGAAACGATCCTGCGCCCGCCGATGCAGACCGCTCTGCCGATCGGGAAGAGCACCGGGACGCACTGAACCGCTGGGGCCCGTACGGGTCGGCCATCGCCCGCTGGGAGCGCGTGACCCGTCCGGCGCCCGATCCCACCGACGCCCGCGGCCGGCTCGCCCCGGAGTTCGTCGAGTGGGTCATGGGAGTGGGGCCCGGCCACGTCACGGCCGTCCCGGGGCTTTCCCGATCCGCCCAGCTGACCGCCCTGGGCAACGGCGTCGTCCCCCAACAGGCCTCCCGAGCCTTGCAGTTGCTCGACGCCTCCGCACTGCTCACCGCCGCCCGCTGCTGCGGGCGGCGGTGAGCCGGCCGCGCTTATACCTCAAGATCGGCCGAATACGTTCGGCCGATCTTCGCTGATTCTCGTGTCATCACCCGAGAACGAAAGGCCTTCCCTTCCCGTGACCGCACCCGAGCCCGACGAGGGCGGCGAGCCGAGGACCGGCTACTCCGACGCCCAGATCGAGGTCCTGTCCGCGAAGCTCGCCGCACTCGCGACGTCCTTCGACGCCCAGGCCGAGCAGTTGGCGAGCATGTCGACGGCCCTCGACCCGGAGGACGACGACCCGGCCGCCGCCCCGGCGGGCGCCGAGCCGATGTTCATCGTCGCCTTCGACGATCCCGCCTACTACAAAAGAGATCGCACTGATGACCCCGTGGGTCGACGAGATCTTCACGAAGATCTACGGACCCGAGACCACGGCCTCGCGCCCCTGGTGCGTGCGGTGGCCTGAACACCCGGAAGCCGTGGCCCGCCTGCACGCCCTGTGGCTGGCCTGGCAGGCCGCCATCGACCCCGAGTCCGGGGCGGCCGGCCCCTCGTCGTGGCAGCGCGACCACCTGGAACCTGCGCTGATGAAACTGCGCTCGGCCGACGGCCCGTTCGCCGCGTGCACCAGCTCCGGCCACGTCAGCCACCGCCTCCTGGAGCACCCGGCGCTGACCGACCCCGACTCCCTCACGTCCCTCACCCTCACCGCACCCTGATCGGAGGCATCCGTGCCCGACCTCAACCTGCCCGGCTGGCAGCCCGCGGACGACGCCTCCGCCCGTATCCAGGCGCACTTCCTGATGGCCGAGGAAGCGTACGACCTGCTCACCGAGGCCAGCCACGAGGAACTCGGCGGCAACGACGACTTCCTGCTGTACGAGGACCTCAACGCCTACCACGAGGCCGGCCGCCCCGCCGTCGCCGCCCACCTGCACTACAACACCGACGCCCGCACGTTCACCCTCGACATCGAACGCACACCGACCTTCTCGATGGCGACGGCCTGGCTCGTCGAACGCGGCGCCGATCAGGACATGTTCCTCCACAGCACCGGACACCCCGGCGCCCCGGCGGACGAGCGCAGCGCCAAGGCCGCCGAACGCTTCATCGACACCAACGCCCGCTACCGGCTGGAGGAGTACGCCGTCGAGCCCGGCGAGACCTGGGCGATGCTGCGCGACACCACCGCCGCCGGCGCCGAACGCCCCTACCTGCTGCAGATCGAGGCCGGCGACCCGGAACACGGCTACACCCTGCGCGAGGGAAGCTTCTCGTCGCCGCAGGAGGTCCAGCAGTGGCTGGAGCAGCGGCGCACCGCGCTGCCGCCCGTGGCCGGCGCCGACGTTCCCCTGGTCTACAGCCCGCAGGCCAGCGCGGCGCGTACGCGTACCGCCGTCGCGCCCGGCAAGGCCGCCGCCTCCGAGCCCGTACCGGCTGCGGCCCTGGCGGCGAGGGCCGGCCGGCGGGCCGTTCGGTGACCGACATCTGGCCGGGCGTGGCCTTCAGTGCTCACCCGGAGTCCCTCGGCGACCTGCTCGCCGCACCGGCCGACGTGCGAGACCTGGCGCTGGAGTACCTCGACCGGCTGCTGCGGGCCGAGATCCGCGGTCCCCTGCTCGACCAGCAGGGCGAGCGCGACCTGCGCGGCGCCCGCAAGCTCTATCTGGACGAAGCGCTGGACTTCCGGCTCGTTTATACGGAGCAGCGGGCGCCGCACAACCCACGTCGGCTGACCGGGATCCACCTGGTCGCAGTCGGGGAGCGCCGCAATGTCGCGGTGTACAAGACCGCGGCCCTGCGCATGCAGCAGGAGCGCCAGCGACAGTCCGCGGTCCAGGAGGTGCGGCGCGGGATGCCTGCCCGTTTCCAGGCCGCCCTTGCCTCTTCCGTCTCCCGTCCTTCCCCCGCCGCACAGACCGCCGCCGCCGATACCGGCGTTCCGACCCCCGTGGTCGCCGCCCCGCCCGCAGCCCAGCGCCGCTGATCGTCCAACCCTGCGTCACCCGAACGGAGTTCTTCATGCCCGCGATCGACACCGCGACCGTGTACACCCGCGCCCAGCAGGCCGCCGAGGCCCTCGCCGCCCGGTGGGCGACCCGGGTGGTGCGCGCCGTCCCCCGAACCGGCTCCGCCCGGCCGGCCGAGGTCCTCGCCGCCGCGCCGGTGATCCCCTCCGCGACGCTCTACTGGGCCTCCTCCGTGCTGGTGGAGGCCGGTGTGCTCGTCAAGGTTCCGGTCGCGGGCCGCTCCCGCTACGGTCTGGCACTCACCGACGCCGGGCGGGCGTTGACGCCTGTGTACGACGCCGCGCTGGCCTGGGCCAAGCGTCACCCCGCCCCCGGAGCACCGGCGATGGAGGCCCCGGAGGTGATCGAGGAGGTCTTCGGGATCCTCGCGAGTCCGCTGGCCGCGCCGCTGCTCGCGGAGCTGTCCTGGCGCGAGTCGATGTCGTACCAGGAGCTGACGGCGGTGCTGCCCGCTGAGACCCACCGGCTGCTCCACCACCGCCTGGCCGTGCTCGTCCAGCGCGGGCTGGTCACCCGCACCGGCACCCGGCGCACCTACCGGTGGTCGATCAGCACCGCCGGGAACGAGATGGCGAGCGTCTTCGTGGCGCTGTCCGCGTGGGCGCAGGAGTCCCTGCGCGCTGGGGAGGAGGCCGCCGAGCCTGCCGTCGCGGCCGGCGAGCCGGTGGCCCTGCGAGCGGAGGCCGCCGTGGGTGAGGCGGTGCAGGACGCTCTGTTCGCCGCCGTGGGCGAGCGGATGGACACCGCCGGTCTGCGCAGCGCCACGCTGCGCCTGGAGTTCTCCCACGCCCCGGACCGTCAGCCCGCCCCGGTGCTCGCCGCTGCCTGACCTCGCCCGCGCCGCACCACTGTCCGCCCCGATCCGAAGGCCGAACCCTGTCCACGAATCCCGCGCTCCGCCGAGTACTTCGGGCGCCCCACGTCTCCGTGATGCTCACCGCCACCCTCGTGGGCCGGCTGCCCACCGCCATGGCACCGGTCGCTCTGCTCCTCGCCGCCCGCGCCGATCATGCCGGTACCGGCCTGGGCGCCGTGCTCGCCGCCGTGTACGCGCTGACCGGAGCGATCGGCCAGCCGCTGCTGGGCCGGGCCGTCGACCGCACCCGCCTGTCCGTCGTCGCCCTCACCGCGGCGGCCCTGGCCGGAGCGGCGTTCAACGCGCTCGCCCTGGTCGGGCCCGCCCGCAACCCCGCGCTGGCCATCGGCCTGGCGGCCGTCGCCGGTCTGGCAACGCCCCCTTTGGAGGCCGGTCTGCGGGCCATGTGGCCACGCCTGCTGGACCGGCGCGACCAGGACGCCGCGTTCGCCCTCGACAGCGCGAGCCAGCCGCTCGTCTTCGTGGCCGGACCGGTCGTCGCGACCGTCCTGTGCCAACTGGTCTCGCCCGCCGCGGCGCTGAACTTCTGCGCCGCCGCAGGTCTCGCCGGCACCGCGGTGGTCGCCACCCGTCGCCCTGCCCGAAGCCGCCAGCCCGCCGGGGAGCCCGTCCACTGGCTCGGCCCGCTGCGCTCGCACGGCCTGCTCGTCCTCCTGGGCGCCGCCACGCTGCTGGGCGTGGCCCTGGGCTCGATGAACGTCTACGCCCTCGCCCTCGCGGACAAGGCCGGCAGCGGCTGGTACGCCGGCCTGGTGCCGACCGCGCTGTCGCTGGGCAGCCTGATCGGCGGGCTGCTGTGGTGGCCCGCCAACCAGGCCCTTCAGAGCGTCGCGATCCTGTTCGCGGCCCCCTTCGTGCCGTTCCTCCTCGCCCCGTCCGGGCCCGGCGCCGTCGCCCTAGCGATCATTCCCGGTCTGTACCTCGCCCGTTGGCTCACGATGGCCTTCCAGCTCGGCGACCGGCTCGCCCCCAGCGGCACCAAGACCGAAGCCGCAGCGTGGCTGATCGCCGTCATCGGCCTCGGAAGCGCGGCCGGCACCGCCCTGGCCGGGCAGATCGCCGTCCACGGGCCCGAGACGACCGCCACCGTCCCGCTGGCGGGAGCTGTGGGTGCCGCCATCACGCTCAATCTCGGCCGCCGCCTGATCTCCTCGCCCTCCTAATCGCACCGCGCACCGGCCGCCACGCCGTCGTCCCCGCTCGAACTCCACGTCTGGATCCACTTCTTGACTTTCAGCACCGCCCACATCTCCACGCCCGTCACGATCGTCTGGGACTGGAATGGCACCCTTCGCAACGACGTCGACGACCACCTCGCCGCGCTGAACGCGACCCTGCCGGACCTCGGCCACCCGCCGATCACCCTGGAGCGGTACCGCGCCGAACACCGCTCTCCCATCCGCTCGTTCTACGACGCCCTGCTCGGACGCACCCTGTCCGACCAGCAGTGGCACGAGGCGGACGACGCCTTCCTGGAGGTCCTGGACCGGCGCCCGGTCCGTCTCCAGTCCGGCGTACGGGAGATGCTGCTGCACCTGCGGGCGCGCGGGGTGCGCCAGAGCCTGCTCTCCCTGGCGCCGCACGAGCGCCTGGTGAAGGAGGTCAGCACGGTCGGCATCACCGGTCTGCTGATGCGTGTCGACGGCCGCCGAGGGCCCTCGGTCCCGAGCAAGGCCCCCGCACTGGCACGCCACCTCGCGGACCTCGGGCCGGACGTCGACCCGGCGCGCACCATCGTCATCGGCGACTCCGTGGACGACGCCGTCGCGGCGCTGTCGGTCGGCGCGATCCCGGTCCTGCACACCCTCGGACTCCACTCCGCCGAGCGGCTGGCCACCGCCGGAGTCCCCGTCGTCGACACGCTGGAGGACGCGGTCGTCCTGGGCCTGGCCACCATCGCCGAGCAGCGGCTGGCCACAGCATGAGTCCCACTGCCGGGCGTCCCGCCGCCACAACGATCCCCGCGGGCAACGGCTCTAAGCCCGACGCGAAGGAGACTGTGCCCTACGCCGGCGAGGCGCTCGTCCAGCGCCGTCTCGGCGTCGGCCGGAAGGAGCTGTGGCGACGGCACCCCGACGGGATTGCGGGCGAGTTCGCTGACCTCGTCGACTTCCAGGCCGGCCGCCTCGACTCCGTCGACCGCGAACTGCGGTCCGCAGCTGCTTCTGTCGGCAAGTGGCTCGCTCAGATCGCCGAGGGCGACCACTACCGGATGGACAGCCTCGGGACGCTCAAGTCCGAAGCGCTGGAGCTGGAAACGCTCGGAGCCCGCTACGGCCAGATCGTCGAGGTTCTGGAGTACTCCATCTCCGCCTACCAGCGCGCCGTTCCGACCACGTTGCTTGCTGACGACGCCCGACGACAGGCGGCGCGGACGGGTCGGCAGCCGCCACCCGCACCACCTCGCCCGGCGGCAACGACCCCGACCAGCCGCACCACCCTGGAGACGCCCATCGCCGCCCAACCCCTCGACGCTGACGCCGTCGTCCAGGTCAGCCCGCCCACCTCGCTCCGGGCGCAGGAGAGCGCCCAGCCCCGAACCCGCTGACCACCCACCGTTTGCCCGAAGGAGTCCACATCCCCGCCGACCTCCCGCGCCCTCGCCGCCGGCCACGCACCGCCGAGGCCCGCACCGTCCAGCTCTCCGTGCGGCTGACCCCCTCCGCGATGCAGGCCATCCGCGAACGTGCCGCCACCGAGCGGCTCACCCCGGCCGGATTCGTCGCCAACGCCGCCCTGACCGCAGCGCTGGCCGCCGACCCGGTCGGGCATCCGGACTCCGACCCGCGACGCCCGCTCGTCGAGGCCCTCGACCGGATCGCCGACGAGCTGCGGGAGGCGAGCGACACCGCACGGGCGAGCGCCGACGTGGACACCGCGGTTGCTGCACTGGCCCTGCTGCCCGCCCTCGGCGAGCGAACCCATGCGGCCCTCGACGCCGTGATGGAGGCCGCGTGATCCCCGACATCTCCACGGGCAACAGCATCCGCCCGCTGCTGGCCTACCTCTACGGCCCCGGCCGCCGTGAGGAGCACGAGGATCCGCACCTCGTCGCCGCCTGGAACCGTCACGGTGCTCCCGATCCGGGCCGCGATCCAGGCGCGACCGTCGGCCGCCTGGCTGCCCGCCTCGACCAGCACGCCCGGCTGCGGGAAGCCGAGTTGGGGACGATGCCCCCGAGCAGGGTGTGGCACTGCTCGGTACGCGCGGCACCGGAGGACCCACTGCTGACCGACGGCCAGTGGGCCCAGGTCGCACACCGGATCGTCCGGGCGACCGGCCTCGCGCCCGAGCGGCGCGCCAGCTGCCGCTGGGTAGCCGTGCGGCACTCCGTCCACCACATCCACATCACTGCCGTCAGCGTCAGGCCGGACGGTTCCCGCCCGGCTATGCACAGGGACCAGGTGCGCGCCCAGGCCGAGTGCCGGGCGATCGAGGCCGAGTGGGGCCTGCGCCCCGTCGGCCAGGGTCCGCGCGCCACCACCAGCTACCCGACCACCGCCGAGATCATCAAAGCTGAGCAGCAGGGCTGGGCCGAGCCGTCCCGGGTCTGGCTCCAGCAGCGGATGCGCCGCGCGCTCGAAGGGGCCGCCACCGTGGACGACTACGCCACGGCCCTGGTCGCCGACGGCGTCCAACTGCGCTGGCGCACCGACGATTCCGGCGCGCGGATCGGATACAGCCTCGCGCGCCCCGGCGACACAGGGACCGGCGGGCAGCTGCTGTATTTCGCTGCCGGCCGCCTCGACTCCGCGCTCACCCTTCCGCGCTTGCGCGACCTCCTGCCCACCGAGGCAGCCCACCAGCCGGTGCCTGCCGCCTCCGGCCCGTAGCCGCCACAGCGACCAACGCTCCCCGCCGTGCACGCAGCCCGGTCCGGCTCTATGCCTCATCGCCCGCCCCGGGCCAGCACCTGAACCGAGGAACCGCCCCTACTTGCCGACCGTCGCACCACCCGCCCCGTACGTCCTCGCCTCTCCCGCTCACCTCGCCGGCCCCGGCGAGGTGGACATCGCCTACGAGCTAGCCGCCGAGTTCGGCTGGTACCGCCCGTACTACGCCCCGACCAGCACGGTCCTCATCAGCGACCAGGAGGGCCTCGCTCTCCTCCGCGAGGACCGGCAGTGGAACTTGGTGGGCCCCGACTGGCAGGTCCGCTTCTGCGACCGTGCCCCGGCGGAGGTCTCCCTGGCCATCCTTCGTGAGGCAGACGCCACGGAAGCCGCGCCCGCCCTTCCCGGGCCGCGCATCGTCGGCCATCGCGCCACCGCCGCCTTGCTGTCGGCCGGCTGGTCGGCCCACGACCGTGACGGCTACCACCTCGTCGCTGCTCCGGACCGCCGCGCTGCGCTCTCCTTCCCCTTCAACGCCCCCGATCCCACGGTCATGCTGACCGGCGCGGCCCAGAAGGGCGTGTGGACCGTGCAATTCAGCCCCACCGCGCCCGACGCCCTGCTCACCACGGCGGCCACCACCCTCCTGACACCCGTGCAGCGCCGCCCCGAACAGCTCCCCGAGCGAGCCGGGGCTCGGCTGAGCACTACGGTCCGCACCAGCAACGGCCCGGCGGACCGCCCCGGTCGATCTGCTGCCGCCTGCGCCCGCGGCTCCTCGTCCATCTCCCTGGCCGGCGGCCAGGCCGAGACCGGAACCCGGGCAGCGGCCGAACGGGCCTCCGCGGCGCCACGGCCGCCGCGCCGCCGTTGACCGTCCCCGAGTCCCGCACCCCCCGAACCGACATCACGGAGAATTCCTGACCTCGAATCCTCGCGACTCCGTTGCCAACGTCAAGGCCAGCGCTGCGACACTGCACGAAATCGCCGACCACCTCACCACAGTCCACGAGGCGGCGGCACCAGCAGAGCGCGCGGCCCAGCCGTTCGCGCCGATCCGGCACACCAACACCGGCGAGATCACCACCACCGGCTACAACGCCGCCGCCCGGCGGATCCTGCTTCAGGCCGGCTTCGAGGAGACACCTGGCTGCGCCTGCCCAGCGACGGAAACCAGCACGGACCGCACGCGCGGGCCTGCTCGGCAGCCAGCGAGCTGCTCGCCGCCGGCCAACCCGTGCGCCTGCACTGAGCACTCGGCCAGCCGGTGAGCGCCGACGGTACGCCCCTGCCGAGCACGCCCGTACAGACCAGAGACCAGACCTCCCAGGCCGAGGCCGTCCGCACCGCCGGCCCAGCCGGGGCCCGGGCCGCCGGGCGAACCGGCCCAGACGGACCCCGCGAGCGGGCCGACCTCGCCCCCACGGTCCCGGTGATCCTCCCGCCCCTATACCTCCGACGGCTGTCCCTGCCCGCTTGGGTGACCGGCAGGAGCGCCCGGATCGGCTCGAACTCACCAGCAACCTCGCCGTGCGCGCCCCTACTCCTGGCGGCCTCCTTGCCCACCGACACCGACATCGACCCGCTGGTCGCCACCGACCGGGAGGTCACCGTCGTCACCCCGTCACCGATCGCGCTGCCGCCGCTACCGCCCGCCGCGCCCCGAACGGTTCCAGCGGCACCTCAACGTCCCCCGAGAACACCGGAGAATCCCATCACCGACGTCACCGAGCCACTCCTCGCCATTGACGAGGCCCTCCAGGTCGAGGACCTCGAAGCCCACACCGAGGAGGACAAGCGCAGGTGGTGGGAGTTCGCGTACGAGCGGAACATCGGCGTCCTGGCCGTGCAGAACACCACCAACCCGCACACACCGCTGCTGACCGACTCCTACCTCGTCGTCCACGACGGCACCATGACCTGGGACATCCCCGGCTCGGAACAGCTCGCCGGAATCCACGTCCAGCGCGACCTCGGCGCCGGAACGTTCCGGCTTGAGTACCAGCGGGCGCCGATTGTGGCGCTCGCGCAGAACTGGCTCGTCTCCCGCGGCGCCGACCTCGGCCAGGTGACACCGCACGACGAGAGGCTTCCGACCTGCGACCAGCCCAGCCGCGCACTGGAGCAGCGACTCGCCCAGGCCGGCGACAGGTACTGGATCGCAAACTCGTACACCTCCGACCTCGTCCTGGACCCCGCCCACTCCTCGGGCGGCCCGCCCAGCAGCAACGAGGACCTGGTCTACGACTTCAACACCTGGATCATCGCCGAGGACCAGCGGCCCGCGGCCGGCGAACACCCCGTCCGGGTGTTCTACGAGGACGTCGACTACCTCGGCCGCACCTACACCCTGCGGGAGGGCGGCTTCCCGGACCTCGATGCGGCCTTCGAGTGGACCCGGCGCGCTGGCGCGCCGGACAACCCCCTCCCGCCCGTCGAGGTCTTGAGCGCCCGCAGCGCCGCGGCCCGCGCCACCAGCCCCGCCGCCGCTGCCAGCCCTGCCGCGGCCGTGGCCCCGGCCCCGCCCACCACCAATGACCAGACCGTCACCCACCCCCGCACCCGGTGACGGACCCCCAGGAGTGCCAACTCTGCCCGCACGCCAACCCGTTGGAGGATCCTCGCTTTGACCACGCCCGGACCGCCCGTCAAAACGGCACACGCCAAGCCCGGCGAACTGCGGGCCAAGGTGGCCCGAATGTTGGCCGACCGGCCGGCAGACCCACTCACCATCGGGGAGATATCCAAGGCCCTGGGCCACTCCCACGGTGCTGTCCAGCAAGCGGTCACGACCCTGGTGCGACGCGGCGAGGCCGACCAGCTCGGCGCCGGAAAGCAGTTCCGCGCGAACGGGAAGACCGCCGCAGCCGCGCAGGCCGCGGTAATCAGCCCACCGGGCACCCACTCTCCCCGCGCCCAAGCGGCCATGGCCCGCACGACCCCTCCCGCAGCGACCACGCCCAAGCAGCCCGGCCCGATCCGCCGCGCGGGCGGCCAGCTCTACCACCCCCGGGAACTGGCCGACCTGCCCGACGTCGAGGCCTTGAATCGTCTACGCGACGCCGACGTGCCGGTGCTGCTCTACGGTCCCCCTGGAACCGGCAAGACCTCCCTGGTGGAGGCCGCCTTCCCGGACCTGATCACCGTCGCGGGAGACGGCGACACCACGGTCGGCGACCTGATCGGCGATTACACGCTGGACGACAGTGGGGGCTACGTCTGGCAGTACGGTCCGCTGGTCACCGCGATGACCGAGGGCCGCGCCCTGCTGATCGACGACGCGACCCTGATCTCGCCCAAGGTCTTGGCGTCGATGTATCCGGCGATGGACGGGCGCCGCCAGATCCAGGTCAAGGCGCACAAGGGGGAGACCGTCCAGGCCATGCAGGGCTTTTTCGTGGTCGCGGGCCACAATCCGGGCGTGCACGGCGCCGTTCTGACGGAAGCGCTGGCGAGCCGGTTCAGCGTGCAGATCCAGGTCGGCACGGACTACGACTTGGCCTTGGCCCTGAAGATCGACGCCCGGGTGGTCCGGGTCGCCCGAAACCTCGCCCGCCAGGTCGAGCTCGGCGAACTGGGCTGGGCGCCCCAATTGCGGGAGCTGCTCAGCTACCAGCGGACCGAGGCGGTCCTCGGCACCAAGGCCGCGCTCGGGAACCTCGTCGGGATCGCTCCTCTGGAGGACCGCGACGCCGTCGCCGCCGCGGTCAGCAAGATTGCCGGCGTCCAGCAGGTCGCGCCGCTCACCCTGGGTCGGCAGCTCTCCGCTTCGGCCGCCCAGCAGCCGCCAGGCAGCACCAGCTCCGCCCAACGGGGCCGCTCGCGATGAGCGCCCACCACCACATCCAGTCCTCCGTCACCTCGCCCGAGGACGACGCCGACCTCGCGCGCTGGGACGACGACGGCGCCACGCCCGCACAGCCACCTTCTTCCCCGACCACGTGGCTGCGCGTGGGAGCCGAACTCGGCGATCGGCTGGTCGCCCTGTCCGGCCGCCAGGACCTGCTCGTCACCTGCCGCCCCGGCACCCGCTCCGGGGCACCCGCCGCCTACTTCCCCCACCTGGCGGAGATCGAGTTCGACGCCGGTCTGTTCGCCCCCCTCCAGCCCCACGAGGTCCGTCCGCGGATCGTGGGCGACGAAGAGCACTATCCCGCTGCCTGGGGAGTGTTCGTCCACGAGGCCGCCCATGCAGCCCACTCCGTATGGGAGCCGCCCGCCGACGCAGAAGCCCGCGTCGTCAAGGCCGCCTTCCTGCTGGAGGAGAGCCGTGCCGAAGGCGCACACCTGACCAGGCGGCCCACCGATCGCAGGTACCTGCGCACCAGCGCCCGGACCCTGGTCATGCCCGACATCGCCAACCCCGACTTCCAGGGCATCGAGCAGGCCGCCAGCACGGCGGCCCTCATCCTCGGTCGCCGGGACGCCGGCATCCTGGACGCCGACGAGACCAAGGCCGTCGCCGATCTGTGCGAAACGGTCCTGGGCGCCGACCTGTTGGCCACCCTCACCGGCATCTGGACCGCGGCCCACCAGTGCGCCGACCACGACGCCACCACCATGCTCGCGCACGCCCAGGACTGGTGCGACGCCCTGGACACCGCCGCCCCTGTCCAGCCCATGCCAGAGGACCTCACCGATCTGCTGTCCGCCGCCGTGACGGTCGTCGCGGACAACATGGACGCCAACGACGCCGCCGACCTCGCCGCGGCCAACGCCGCCACCAACGCCCTGGCCGCGCGGTCCAAGGCCCAGGCACAGGACCGCGCCCAGCAGGCCGGCCAGCGCCGCAAGGCCGCCGCCACCGCCAAGTCGGTCTTCAACGCCCGTGGCACCACCGTCAGCCCCGACGGCACACCGGCGCCCCACGGCAGCCCGATCACTGGCACCCGCAAGCCCACCGCCGCCGAGCAGAGCGCCGCCGCGCGCCTGAGCCGCGCCCTTCGCGCCGCCGCCTATCGCGAGCGCACCGAGGAGCGGACCACCAGCCCCACCCCGCCCGGCCGCCTCAACATGGGCCGGGCCCTCGCCCGCGACGCCCAGCGCGCCGCCGGATCGATACCCACCGCAGAACCGTTCACCGTCACCCGCCGCCGCAACTCCCCCACCCCACCGCTGCGCGTGGGCATCGCCGTTGACGTCTCCGGCTCCATGAGTGCCGCCTGCAAACCCGTCGCGTCCGCTGCCTGGATCGTGGCCCGCGCAGCGGCCCTGACCGACCCCGACTCCCGCACCGCCACCGTCGCCTACGACCATGATCTGACCGCACTCACCCGACCCACCCACCGGGCGCCAGAGCGCGTGACGACGTTCGATGCCAACGGCGGCAGCCACAACCTCGGCGACGCCATCGACGCACTCGACCACGGCCTCGACCTCAGCCGCCCCGGCGCCGGCCGCCTCCTCGTGATCGTCACCGACGCCCATTACTCCGGCGGCGAAACCGCTCAGGCCGTCACCCGCATCAAACGCCTCACCGCCGCCGGCTGCGCCGTACTCCAGCTCACCCTCACCCAGGAATCCCTCCACCTGCCAGGGACCACCCTGCTTCACCTGCCCCGGCCCTCCAGCGCCCCCGCCGCCATCGCCAAGGCCGCCACCGACGCCATCCGCAAAACACGCTGAGACGCCGTCACACGACCGCGATGATCAGACGCAGAAGCCCCTGACCGCCAGCTGCGCCAACTTCACCAAGACGAGTGGTCCACCACCGGCCAGGCTCACCGAGACTCCGCCGGGTTCGTCGAGGCAGGACAGCAACGCCCAGGCCCAGCCGATCATTCGGCTGGGCCTGCATGCGTTCGCCCGCGGCAGACAACCAGCGGAAGAAGCCCGACAGGACTACGCGAAGCGGGGCACTCCAAGCAAACATGGACGACCGCCCACCCGCTGCGAGGAAGGTGCTCCCTCCTGTCCATCGTGCTCTCCGCCCCGCCCGTGCCCGGTCTCCGCCCCGGCGACGCGATCCCCCATCGAGCCTGGCTGCTCGGCGAGGGAAATCCGAACGACCTCAACGCCTTTCTGTATGAGCACGGTTGGTCCTGGGTGATCGACGCGGACGGCGGACTGCACGCCGCGTCCCCGTGCACGCGGGTGTACCTCGGGTACCAGCCGGACAACCCGAACGTCGACACCTGGATCATCGCGTTGAGCGGCACCGCCCGGCAGGACGGCTGGCGTGCCGGCTTCAACCGCCACACCCCCGTCGAGATCGTCCTCGCCGCGCTGCAAGCCCTCGTCGAGCACCCGGGTCGCTGAACCCGCTTGCCTCCCCACTGCCCTTACCTCCGCACGAAGGGGTCCTCATCTCCAACCTGCGCTTCAACCGAAACCGCCGCCGACTCCTGCACCGCATCGAGGCCGCCGAGTGGCTGACCGGCTGCGCCGTCTACGTCAGCCTCCTGCACGCGGTGATCCTCTGGCCCTCCTGCGCGCTGCTCTCCGCCAGTGCTGCCATTGGCGCCGCTCAACTTGCGGTGGTCTACCTCCTGCTGTGGTCGATGCCCCCGCTTGTCGCCGACACCTCCACCCCGCGCCTTCCCCGCCCCCGCCGACCGATCCGGTGACCCGCCGGGCGTCGGGCCCCTGCGCCCGGCGGCCAGCCACGGCGCTCCCGCGTCGCGCCATCCCACCGACCTCGGAGGCGAGTTGCCCGACGACCCCGACCACCCCGGTCTCGACCGCACCCCGGCAGCTGCCAGTCGCGCCTTCGGCACCGCCTACGGCCCGCCGGACAAGGACGGCCTCCGTACGCGCTTCAGCGTCATCGGCTATCTCGCACCGGCCGATCGCTACCTGATCGTCCCGCTCGGCAACCGGATCACCGTCCGAGCTGACGGGCCCCTCCCTCCGCTGGGCCACAGCGGCTGGGTCTGCCCCGACGACCTGCACGAGCTCGTCGTCGCCCACCCGGTCCGCACCCGGAGCGGAGGCCGGACCATCTGCCACCACCACGTCGTGCCCACAACGCCCGCGACCGTATGCCGCACCTGCCTGATCCGCCCGCCGCAACCGGGCTGCCGCTTCTTCCGCACCTCCCGCTACGCTCCTATCTCCGAGGAGGAGTCCTGATCTTCGTCCCTGCCACCCGCCGTCAGCTGCGCCGCTCCGCGGTGGTGCTCACTCCGGTCGTCGCGTTCTACGGGGTGACCGCCGTCGCATGCGCGACCCTGCACCGGCCCGCCGCTACCGCCTTCGGGCTGTTCGGGCTCGCGAGCGGCGTGCTCGTTCTCCACTGGATCGCCCGAAGCCTGGACCGCGATGCGGACCGCAGGGTCCGCGGGTGGCTTGCCGCTCGCGACGCGGCTGGGGTGGCGGAGATCGCCTCCGGGACCGGTCTGCGCCCGGCCACGGTGAGACTGAGCCTGGCCAGGCTCACCGCCTCAGGCGCTGTCGTCGCCCGGGCGGAGGCGGCGGTCTACCGAACCGCCGGGTGAACCCTCACCCGGGAACGCCGAAGGGCGGTGCCCGCGACAGCCGCCCGGCGCCGGCCGCCCCCATCACCGGGCAGAACCCGCTGCCCGGCATCCCGGCCGACGGCCCGGTGCACAGCTGGTTCGG
>NZ_JBEZIQ010000027.1:0-133367 GCF_040651155.1 Kitasatospora sp. NPDC048545 | reverse complement strand
CCGCTGTCCCTCGGCATCGAGACCAAGGGCGGCATCATGACCAAGCTGATCGAGCGCAACACCACGATCCCGACCAAGCGCTCCGAGATCTTCACCACGGCCGAGGACAACCAGCCGTCCGTGCAGATCCAGGTCTACCAGGGCGAGCGCGAGATCGCCGCGTACAACAAGAAGCTCGGCATGTTCGAGCTGACCGGCCTGCCGCCGGCGCCGCGCGGCCTGCCGCAGATCGAGGTCACCTTCGACATCGACGCCAACGGCATCATGCACGTGGCCGCGAAGGACCTCGGCACCGGCAAGGAGCAGAAGATGACCGTCACCGGCGGCTCCTCGCTGCCGAAGGACGAGGTCGACCGCATGCGCCGCGAGGCCGAGCAGTACGCGGAGGACGACCACAAGCGCCGCGAGGCCGTCGAGACCCGCAACTCCGCCGAGCAGCTCGTCTACTCGACCGAGAAGTTCATCGCCGACAACGCCGACAAGCTCCCCGGCGACGTCAAGACCGAGGTCGAGACCGCCATCGGCGAGCTCAAGGAGGCCCTGAAGGGCGAGGACATCGCGAAGATCCGCGAAGCCTCGGAGAAGGTCTCCACCACCGCGCAGAAGCTCGGCCAGGCGCTGTACGCCAACGCCGACGCCACCGCCGGTGCCGCCGGGGCCGGCGACTCCGCCCAGGCCAAGGCCGACGACGACGTCGTCGACGCCGAGATCGTGGACGACGAGAAGCCCAAGGGCGGTGCGTCGGCATGACGGACAAGCCGCAGGGCGGAAAGCCCGGCGACGACTCCGCCGCCGAAGAGGCCGTGATCAAGGCCGCCGAGGAAGCCGCGTCGGCCGGTGCCGCCGAGGGTTCCCCGGAGGAGCTCGCCACCGCCAAGCGCGAGCTGGCCGAGCGCACCGCGGACCTGCAGCGCCTGCAGGCCGAGTACCAGAACTACCGCAAGCGGGTCGAGCGCGACCGGCTGACGGTCCGCGAGATCGCGGTCTCCAACATCCTGGAGTCCCTGATCCCCGTCCTGGACGACATCGGCCGCGCCCGCGAGCACGGCGAGGTCACCGGCGGCTTCAAGTCCGTCGCCGAGTCCCTGGAGACAGTCGTCGCCAAGCTGGGCCTGCAGCAGTTCGGCAAGGAGGGCGAGCCCTTCGACCCGACCATGCACGAGGCGCTGATGCACAGCTACTCCTCGGACGTCGCCGAGGACACCTGCGTGCAGGTCCTCCAGCCCGGCTACCGCATCGGCGAGCGGATCATCCGCCCGGCGATGGTCGCCGTCGCGGAGCCCCAGCCGGGCACCCAGCCGGCCGCCGACACCGACGCGAAGTCGGGCGACGCGGACAAGTCCGACGGCGGCTCGGACAGCTGACACCCTGTGACAGCCGAAAACCAGTGCGCTGCGGAGTCGTACGCCGGCCAGTACGGCGGCCGGCTCCGCAGCGCTCTGTCGACAGCCGCGTCCCCACGCGCTGTTGACAGCCCAGTGACGATGGACATCGGGAGGTGGCTCAAGCCGTGAGCGGTAAGGACTACGTGGAGAAGGACTACTACAAAGTCCTGGGCGTGCCCAAGGACGCCACCGCCACCGAGATCAAGAAGACCTACCGCAAGCTCGCGCGCGAGTTCCACCCCGACGCCAACAAGGGTGACGCCAAGGCCGAGGAGCGGTTCAAGGACATCTCCGAGGCGTACGACGTCCTCTCCGACGAGAAGCGTCGCAAGGAGTACGACGAGGCCCGCAGCCTCTTCGCCAACGGCGGTTTCCGGGCCGGCGGCGGCCCCGGCGGCGCCGGCAACTACAGCTTCGACTTCGGCGACCTCTTCAGCGGCAACCAGGGCGGCGGCAGCAGCAGCGGCGGACTCGGCGACGTCTTCGGCGGCCTCTTCAACCGCGGCGGCCCCCGACAGGCCCAGCCCCGGCGCGGCGCCGACGTCGAGACCGAGGTGACGCTCTCCTTCGAAGAAGCCGTCGACGGCGCGACCGTCCCGCTGCGGATGACCAGCCAGGCGCCCTGCCGCACCTGCAACGGCACCGGCGCCAAGTCCGGCACCACCCCCCGGGTCTGTCCCACCTGCGTCGGCGCGGGCACCGTCAGCCGCGGCCAGGGCGCCTTCGCGCTCTCCGAGCCGTGCAAGGACTGCCGCGGCCGGGGCATGATCGTCGACGACCCGTGCACCGACTGCCACGGCAGCGGCCGGGCCAGCTCCGCCCGCACCATGCAGGTCCGCATCCCGGCCGGCGTCCAGGCCGACCAGCGCATCCGACTCAAGGGCAAGGGCGCCCAGGGCGAACGCGGCGGACAGCCCGGCGACCTCTACGTCACCGTGCACGTCGACCCGCACCCGGTCTTCGGCCGCAAGGGCGACAACCTCACCGTCACCGTCCCCGTCACCTTCCCCGAGGCCACCCTCGGCGCCACCATCGAGGTACCCACCCTCGGTGGCCCCGCCGTGAAGCTCAAACTCCCCCCGGGCAGCGCCAACGGCCTCACCATGCGCGCCCGCGGCAAGGGCGCCACCCGCAAGGACGGCACCCGCGGCGACCTCCTCGTCACCGTCGAGGTCGTGGTGCCCCAGCACGTCAGCGGCGACGCGCTGAACGCCCTGGAGCAGTACCGCGAGGCCACCGCCTCCGACGATCCGCGAGCAGCCCTCTTCCGGGCGGCGAAGGGAGCGTGACGACCAGATGTCCCCGATGAATCCGATCAACCACGACGGCCCGATCGGCCCCGGCATCGGCGAAGGCCTGCCCGGCGACGGCACCCGCCGCACCCGCCGGGCCCCCACCGCCCCGCCGGCGTACGTCCTCACCGAGGACACCCCGGTCTACGTCATCTCCGTGGCCGCCGAACTGTCCGGCCTGCACCCGCAGACCCTCCGCCAGTACGACCGCCTCGGCCTGGTCTGCCCCGACCGCACCGCCGGCCGCGGCCGCCGCTACTCCGCCCGCGACATCCAGCAACTGCGCGAGGTCCAGCGGCTCTCCCAGGACGAAGGCATCAACCTGGCGGGCATCAAGCGGATCATCGAGCTGGAGAACCAGGTCACCGCCCTCCAGTCCCGCATCGCCGAACTGGTCGACTCCCTGGATGGCGCCGCCGCCGCCCTCCAGCAGCGCGAGGCCGCCGTCCACGCCTCCTACCGCCGCGACCTCGTCCCCTACCAGCCGCCCACCCCGCACTCCAGCGCGCTCGTCGTCTGGCGCCCCAAGCGCTGACCCGGCCCACGGACACCGCCGCCGGCCCCTCCTGTTCGGGGGGTGCCGGCGGCTCGGTCTTGGTGAGAGAGTGACACTCTGGCAAGCTGACCGAACCCGCCGCACTGTCAACGCGTCACGGGACTCGCAGCCTAAACTTCAGGGCCGAGAGATCCTGAGCAGCCTCGGATAATGGCAAGGAGCCGAAGATGAGTGGACGGGCTCAACTCGGTCCCACAGTGAGTGGGACTCCCGCTCTGTCACCCGGGGCCCGATCCCTTTACCTGGAGATCGTCCAGGACGGCGGGCGGGTTTCCCCGGAATCCAGGTGCCATCAACTCACCTTCCTGACCGAGCTCCTGGAGATCGGGCTGTTGATGCCCGACGCGGACGACCGTAGCGAGTTGGTCGCTGTCGATCCCGCACAGCTCTCCGCACGGCTCAGCAACGCCTGGCAGCGCCAGGCCCTCGATCTCCTGTCGCGCGCGGTTTCACTCCCGGTCGAACTGCAGGAGCTTTCCCAGGAATTCCACGCGCCGGAGAAGAGCAGTGGCGCGATCGAGTACGTCCAGGGAAAGGTCCTGATAAACCAACGGCTCGATCAGATCTTCACCGCCGGCACCGAGGAAACCCTCGCTCTCCAGCCCGGCGGACCGCGTCCGCCGGAGTTGCTCGCGGCCATGATCGAGCGCGATCTGGACGGGCTCAACCGTGGCACGTCGATGCGCACGATCTACCACGCCAGCACCCGGTACCACCAACCCACCAGGGACTACGTCGCCAAACTCGCGAAGGCCGGAGGGCAGTTCCGCACCCTGGACGAGCCCTACACCCGACTCATCGTCATCGACCGGCGCGTGGCTGTCATCCCCGTGGCCGACGACATGACGCTGGCAGCATTCATATTCGAACCGGTCATCGCCAATTACCTGGTGGAAGAGGTCTTCGAGCCAAGCTGGAACAGGGCGTTGGAATTCGATGGCAACCGCGCAGTGCCGCAGCAGGTCGTTTCACGGCTCCGCCAGACGATCATCGACCTGCTTCTCGCCGGAATCAATCACCGAGTCATCGCTCGTCGCCTGGGGATCAGTGAACGGACCCTGGCCAGACACATCGCCGAGATGCGCGAGGACTACAACGTAGAGTCCCTGTTCCAGCTCGGGTACGCGCTGGCCCGCGCGTCAGAACAGCCCCCGCATTGAGCGCAGGGTCCGAGCGTCTCCGTCCACACAGCAATCAGGCCCAGCCGATGTCCAGGTCAGAGCTCACCGACGCCGTCGTGACCGTTCCAGGCTGACCCGCCGCATTCACAGAAGCACAGTAGGCACCGAGCAACACTGTCGCGCCAACAAAAGACATCAACACGGTCTTGCGGACAAATCGGCGCAGACGAGACATGCACCTACCCCTTCCTCGTGCGCACTGCGGCAATCGACAAGAGAACCACTATCGTGCACATGCTGCCTCAAGTCGTACAGGCATGCCAAGCTCGCCTCCGCGTCATCTCCCTGCCAGGCATCCACATGACACTGGTGAACCCTGGACGCGAAGGCTGTTAGCGATGGACGATCAGTTCGCTCTCGATAGTCCGACAGAGCCTCCAATCCTGGCAATGTTCATTCAAATACGCCACCACCCCCGTCCGCTGTAAGCCCTTCGGCCTGATCAACGTGCACCGTCTCGGTGAGCCACGCAGACCGGAAGGCCTCTTCCCCGGAGACGACATGACCGAGCCCTACCTGCGTCACCACGACAGCCAGGCCCCTGAGGGTCGGCGTGCACGTGTGTTCCTGGCCGCTCCGCTGATGCGGCTGACCGGCCCGGCCGACAGTGTGGTGACGCTCGCCAGCCGGACGCGGCTGACGACGCTCCGCACCACCCTGCTCCGCAGCGGTGCCGCCGTGTACAGCGCGCACCACAGTGACGCCTGGACCATCTCCGGCCGCGCGCCGGAGCCCCGTGTTCCGTCCGACTTCCGCGCCCTGCAGTCCGCGGACCTCGTGTTCGCCTACGTGGGGGCGCCGCTCTCGGCCGGCGTGAGCCTGGAGCTGGGCTGGGCGTCGGCGCTGCGGAAGCCGATCGTCCTCCTGGTCGACGAGGCCATCACCCACAACCCGCTGATCGCCACCATCGAGCAGGTCGCCCCCGTCCTGCCGCTCGTCTTCGACGACACCTGGTCGCAGGAGGCCCTCAACCACACGGTGGAGACCGCGCTGGACTGGGCCGGCATGGCCCTCTCCCTGCGCGAGGGCTTCTGGACCGCCCCCGGCGAGCAGTTCACCGTCCCCCGGCAGCAGCCCCCGGTCCCCGGCTACTGGCCGACCGGCGCCGCCACCGGCTGAGCAGAGCTCACCCACCGGACTCTCCCGTCCGGGCTCCCGCACCGCCGACGGCCATCGGAACCCGGCGGTCCAGACCGGACACGCGCCACCGTCGCAGGATCCGCCACCACAGCGGCGACACCGCAGCCAAGGGGTCGCCGGGATCAGAGCGACGGCGTGACCGGAGACGAGAGCCCGGGCGGCGTCGGGCAGGTCGGGCTCAGACATCACGCGCTCCCCTCATCTGCCACCCCAGCTGGAACAGCGTCTCCGCGTCGTACTGCTCCCGCAGCCGCGCGATGTGACCGGCTACCGTGCGTTCACTGAAGCCGAGACGGGTGGCGATCGCCCGCTGGGTGAGACCCCGGGCCAGCAGGCGACCCACCTGTTCATGGATGGTGGGCTCGACCGAACCGACAGCCAGTGCGACCCAGTCGACCACCTGGGCCTGCGCCCACTGCTGCTCGAAGACCCCGACCAGGTACGCGACGGTCGTAGGGTCCTCCACCAGGGCCGCGGCCTTGTTGTCGGAGGCCGCCGAGATCAGGGCGATGGTGCGGTCGAAGATGATGGCCCGGCTGAACGGGAGGTCGAGGACGCGTAGCCGCGAGCCCATCATCGTGGTCTCCGCCGCGTACTCGACCTGGTCCCGGTCGAGTCGGGCCTGCGGCTGGTAGATGGTGCGGACCGAACCACCGCGCTCGATGTAGCGGCGCGTCTGTTCCAGGCCGTCCCCTCGCTGAGCCGGTGGCCGGAACCTGCCCGGCTGGGCCGTCAGGGCCTCGTGGGGATACTCCGTCATGAACTGGGAGAGCAGGTGGCGGATCTCCATCATGCCCGCCACCTGCCGCACTCCGCCGACCGGTCCCGTCTGACGTGGTGCCGCCTCGTAGGCCTGGGCGAGGTCCTCCAGCAGATCCGGGATGACGGCGGCCTTGGCCAACAGACGGCTGCTCTCCTCCCGCAGGTCGGCGCCCAGTCGCTCGCTGACGGCCCGGGGGTTGATCGCGGTGTAGAACCCGTCCGTCTCGTGCAGGACCAGGAGGCCGAGCCCGGTGAGTTGCCTGACCACCGGCTCGTCCTCGGGCCGGACGTCGGCGAGCCGCAGCCGGCCGCCCGCCTTCAGGACCTCCCGGTACAGCTCCCGCGCGGCGGCGTCGGGCAGGTCGGGCTTGAACAGGCCCATTTTCAGCAGCGCTTGGACCGAGTCCTCGTCGTCCGCCGCGATGTCGGCGATCCGGATGCGACCGCCCTCGCGCAGGACGGCGAGGTACAGCTCCCGCGCGGCGGCGTCGGGCAGGTCGGGCTCAGACATCACGTGCTCCCCTCATCTGCCACCCCAGCTGGAACAGCGTCTCCGCGTCGTACTGCTCCCGCAGCCGCGCGATGTGACCGGCCACCGTCCGCTCGCTCACACCCATCCGACTGGCGATCGCCCGCTGGGTGAGCCCCCGGGCCAGCAGACGACCCACCTGCTCGTGGGCCGTCGGGGTGGCCGAACCAGTGGCGAGGGCTTCCCAGTTGACGCCTTCGGCCTGCTGCCAGAGCTGTTCGAAGGTGTCGACCACGAAGGCCACCGTCGCCGGGTCGTCGACCACGGCGGCGCTGCTGTAGTCGTGGGCGGCGGGGATGACGGCGACGGCGCGTTCGAAGACCAGGAAGCGTTTGAAGGGCGCGGCGACCACCCGGGTGGTGCAGCCGAGCCGGGTGACCTCGGCGGCGAACCGGACGGTCGGCGGGTCGAGTTCGGCCGAGGGCTCGTACAGGCTCCGTACCGTGCCGCCGCGTGCGTGGACCCGGCGAGCGCGGTCGAGGGAGTCGGGCAGGTGCTCGGCGGGGCGGGGGCCGCCGGGCTGGGCGGTCATGGTCTCGCCGGGGAACTCCTGGGCCGGCTGTTCCAGTTCGTGGCGGATGTCCTCCTTCGCGCCGAGGTGACGCACGCCGGTCCCCACGCTGCGCCGCTTCGGGGTCGCGTCGTAGGCGCTGGTGGGTTCGCCCATCAGCTCGGGCGGTTGCCCGGCCTCGGTGAGCAGGCGGGCGCTCTGCCGACGGATCTCGGCGGAGATCCGCTCGGTGGCCGCCCGCGGGTCGACCGCGCTGTCCGCCGAGTCCTGCAACTGCGGTACCAGCAGCCCGAGTTCCACCAGCCGTCGCCGCGTGGGCCCGTCGTCCGGGCCGACCTCGGCGGCGCGGACGCGGCCGCCCTCGCGGAGGACGGCGAGGTCGCGGGCGCGGGCGGCGGGGTCCGGGAGGGCGGCGGAGAGCAGGGTGGAGGGGGTGTCAGTCACGGCGTTCTCCGCGCAGGCGCCAGCCGAGGTGGAAGAGGGTGTGGGCTCCGTGGCGGTCGCGGAGGCGGGAGATGTGGGCGGCGACGGTGCGTTCGCTGAGGCCGAGGCGGGTGGCGACGGCACGCTGGGTGAGGCCGCGGGCGAGCAGCCGGCCGATGCGGACGGTGGTGGGGTGCGGCGGGTCGAGGTGGTGGTCGGCGGGGGTGGCGCGGGCCCAGTCGCGTTCGAAGTGGGCGACGAGGTGGGCCACGACGGCGGGGTCGGTGAGGACGGTGGCGCGACTGCGGTCCTCGGCGGCGGGGATGACGGCGGCCTTGCGGTCGAAGACGAGCAGCCGTTCGTACGGTTCGGCGAGCAGCCGGACCCGGGCGCCCTGCCGGGTGCGGAGGGCGACCTGGCGCTGGACGGTGTGGTCGACGAGGGCGGCGGGCTGGTAGAGGGTGCGCAGGGAGCAGCCGCGGCGGAGCAGGGAGAGGTCCTGGGCGAGGGCCATCCGGAGGCCGTCGACCGGGCGGGGGCCGGGTTGGGCGGCGAGGACTTCCTCCTGGCACTCCGATACGAGTTCGGAGATGTGCTGGCGGATGTCGGCGTTGCCGTCGAGGTGGACGGCGTCGCCGTCCGGTCCGTGCGGGCGGCGCACGGCGTCGTAGGCGAGGGCGAGCGGGGCGAGGGCGTCGGGGAGCCGTTCGGCGTGCTGGAGCAGGCGGGTGGCGCGGGTGCGCAGTTCGGAGCCGAGGCGGTCGCCGAGGGCGCGCGGGCTGGCGGCGGTCCAGCCGGTGGGTGTGGTGGTGAGGAGGCCGCGGGCGACGAGGGCGGCGAAGGCGGGGCGGTCGGCGGGGGCGAGGTGTTCGGGGCACAGTCGGCCGCCGCCGCGGACGACGGCGAGGTAGAGGGCGCGTTCGGCCTGGCCGGGTTCATCGGTCATCGCGGGCTCCTCTCATGAGCCAGCCGAGCTGGAAGAGGGTCTGGGCGCCGTGGCGGTCGCGCAGCCGGGAGATGTGGGCGGCGACGGTGCGTTCGCTGAGGCCGAGGCGGGTGGCGACGGCACGCTGGGTGAGGCCGCGGGCGAGCAGCCGGCCGACACGGTCGGGGATGGTGCGGGTGGGGCCCTGGCCGAGGGCGGCGGCGGCTTCGGCGGTGTCGGCGCGGGCCCAGTCGCGTTCGAAGGTGCCGATCAGGAAGGTGATGGTGGCCGGGTCACTGATGAAGGCGGCGGTGCTGTTGTCGTCGCTGGCGGAGATCACGGCGACGGTGCGGTCGAAGACGATGAGCCGTTGGAAGGGTTCGTCGAGGACGCGGATGAGGGAGCCGTGCCGGGTGACTTCCTCGGCGTAGGCGAGGGCGGGCGGTTCGGCGAGGGCGACCGGCTGGTAGATGGTGCGCAGCGAGCAGCCGCGCTGGAGGAGCTGGACGTCCTGGAGGAGGGCGACCTGCAGGGTGTCGGCGGGGCGGTGGCCGGGTTGGGCGGTGAGGACCTCGGAGCGGCAGTCGGAGACCAGTTGGGAGATCCGCTGGCGGATGTGGACGTGTCCCTCGACGTGGACGGCGCCTCCGGCCCGGCCGGAGGGCCGGGGCATGGCGTCGTAGGCGCGGGTGAGGCCGTCGAGGGCGCCGGGGAGGTTCTCGGCGCGGACCAGCAGCCGGGTGGCTTCGCTGCGGAGTTCGGAGCCGAGGCGGTCGCTGACGGAGCGCGGGCTGACGGCGGTGTAGCAGCGGTCCATCGGGTTGACCATCAGCAGGCCGATGTCGATGAGCTGCTGGAGGGCGGCCCGGTCGGTGTCGGTGACTCCGGCGCAGGGGATGCGGCCGCCTGCGGCGATGATCGCCAGGTACAGCTGTCGGGCGGCCTCGTCGGGTTCCTCGCCCACGGGGCCTGCCTGGTGCGGTGCGACCGCCCGTTCCGCCGTCACGTCGCACTCTCCCTGCCGGACGCCTCTCCCCTGGTGCTGCCCGCGTTCTCTGCGGGCCGCGCTCCCCCGCCGCACGAGCCGTGGGTGCCGGTTGCCGGGCGGGCTCACGGTACCGGGTGGCCGGTACGGCGTGATCATGCGGTTCGGCGGTCGCGGGACCGCTGGGACGGCGGGCCCCCGGGCCCGGGTGCCGTCGCACACCGGGACGTCCGGGGGCCGCCGTCTGCACGCCAATGCCACGGCGCTTCCGTCGAGGCGGAGCAGCAACGCCTCGACGGCTCCGGTCCCGGGGGCCATCACCACACATGGTCCCCGGCCGGCGCTCTTCCCCCCCGTTCCACCGGCGCGGGAATGGTGCGCCGACGGTCAGTTCCGAAGAGCAAGTCGCCACCTTCGGGCTGCGGTTGCCCGGGCGACTTGGCGTGTCTCCACCCTCACAGTGTGACGGCCGGTGAACAAGTGCAGCCCGAGTGCATGTTCGCGCAATTGCAGTTACCTGCACCGATGGGCGGGGCCGGGGTCTCGTGCGGCGGCGCGGATTCCGGTAAAGGCCGAGGCCAGCGGGGGGTGGTCGCGCCGCCCGGCGGTACCGCCGGTTGGCTGTGCACGGTCATTTCACGGGTGCGCGTTCCTGCAACGGCGGCATGGTCCTGAGCTGCACGTCTACGCGCGGTGACAATCCGCCTCCCGGGGGCGCCCCCGGGACGCCCGCGGCGGCCCCCGCCCGCCCCCGGGCTCAGCGCGCCAGCAGCCGCCCGCGCGCCAGGCCCGCCGCGGTACCGCCCGCCGCGAGCGCCCAGGCGACCGCCAGCAGCAGGAACAGCCCGGCGGCCAGCGCGGTGAAGCCCCCGAAGCCGGTGTGCCGGGAGAGCGCGGAGGCGCCGGTGACGCAGGTGCCGATCGGGAAGGTGTACGCCCACCAGGTCATCGCGAAGGGCATCCCGGCCCGGCGGGCGCGCAGGTTGGCGGCGAGCGCGACGGCCAGCCACAGCACGGCGACGCCCATCACCGCGACGCCGTACAGCTCGGCGAGGTCGAGCATGGCGGGTGCCAGCGCGGGCAGCACCGGGCGGGCGGCGTCGGCCAGCTGGTGGACGGCGGTGACGGACTGGCCGAGCGGGCCGAGCACCAGGAACAGCGAGGGGGTGAGCACCAGGGCGGGCAGCTTGCTGTGGAACAGCCCGGTGAAGACCACCGGCAGCAGCACCAGGGTGGCCGACAGCCCGATCCCGAACAGCGCACAGCAGGCGTACAGCATGGCCTGCTGCGCCGTCCCGGCCGGCAGGTGCGGGACCAGCGCCGGGCCGCAGGCGGAGGCGACCAGCGGGGCGACCACCGGCAGCAGCCAGGTGGGGTTGGCCTCCAGGGCGGAGAGCCGGTGCCGGGTGATCATCAGGTACGGGATGCCGCCGGCGACGGCCAGCGCGTACATGGTGCCGACGCCCCACAGCACGGCGTCCACGGCGACCGCCGGGCCGGTGCCGATGACCCGGGAGCCGAGCAGGAGGGTCCCGAGGCCGACCGCGAGCAGCGCCATCGGCGGGCAGCCGTAGAAGACGGCGACGGCCGGCTGCTCCAGCAGGTGGGCGCGGGCGGCCCCGCGGTGACGGGTGAGGTGGACCAGCCGGGCCGTGCCCAGCACCAGCAGGGCGGCCAGGCCGAGCGCCCACATCACCTCGCCGAAGCCGATCAGCCCGGGCAGCCGGACGGGCAGGGCGGCGGCGCCGTTGCCGATGATCGCGGTGCCCATCACAGCGGCGTACCAGTTGGGGCCGAGCTGGGAGAGGTCGTACCGGGAGCGGCGGGCGGCGGGGCGGGTGAGGGGGCGGGATTCGGCCAAGGTGGACATGCTTCCCACCATCGACCCGAAGGGCGGCCGCCGGTAGCGCCGAGGATCCTATGGGGGCATAGCCTGGATCTATGGCCCTCTCTCCGCGTGTCCCCGAACTCGGCGCCCTGGAACTGCTGCTCGCCGTGGCCCGGCTGGGCAGCGTCGGACGGGCGGCGGCCGAGCTGGGCGTCAGCCAGCCGACCGCCAGCGCCCGGATCAAGGGCATGGAGCGGCAGATCGGCGTCCCGCTGCTGGACCGCTCGCCCCGGGGCAGCCGGCCGACCGAGGCGGGCCGGCTGGTGGTGGAGTGGGCCCGGCACGTGGTGGAGGCCGCACAGGCGCTGGACGCCGGGATCGACGCGCTGCGCGAGCGCCGGGACGCCAAGCTGCGGGTGGTGGCCAGCCTGACGGTCGCCGAGTACCTGATGCCGGGCTGGCTGCTGGGGCTCTCCGAGGCCAGTCCGGGCACCGCGGTGACGCTGCGGACCGCCAACTCGGCGGAGGTCGCCGGGCACGTCCTGGCCGGGCACGCGGACCTCGGCTTCGTCGAGGGCCCGGCCACCCCGCCCGGGCTGGCCGGCGCGGTGGTGGCCGCCGACCGGCTGGTGGTCGTGGTGGCGCCCGGCCACCCGTGGGCGCGCCGCCGCACCCCGCTGACCGGGCCGGAACTGGCGGCCACCCCGCTGGTGCTGCGCGAACCCGGCTCGGGCACCCGGGAGGTCCTGGAGACGGCGCTGCGGCCGTTCGGGGGCGCCGCGCAACCGCGCCTCGAACTGGCCTCGTCCACCGCGCTGAAGGCGGCGGCGATGACCGGGGCCGGGCCGGTCTGCCTGAGCGAGCTGGCGGTGGTGGAGGAGCTGGCGACCCGGCGGCTGGTCGAGGTGCCGCTGGCGGAGGACCTGGACCTGCGGCGGCCGCTGCGGGCGGTATGGCCCGCCGGGCAGCGGCCGGGTGGGCCCGCCCGGGAGCTGCTGGTGCTGACCCAGCGGCCCGCCCCCAGGCGTTCAGCCGGAAGTCGCCCCTGAGTCCGGAAGGATTGGGCCCGGAAAAAGGTTGAGCGGAGTAGACTCAACTTATTGCATGCTGCGGATGGCAGCAGTGAAGGACGACGAGGGAGGACCCCCCAGCAGTGGACGCCAGCAAGTTCACCACCAAGACGCAGGACGCCCTGTCCGCCGCGATCCGGCAGGCGGGCGCGTCCGGCAACCCGGACGTCAAGCCGGTGCACATCCTGATCGCCCTGCTGGAGCAGCCCGAGGGCATCGCCCGGCCCCTGCTGGAGGCGGTCGGGGCGAACACCGCCCGGATCGACGCCGAGGCCCGCCGCCAGTCGGCCGGGCTGCCCAGCGCGATGGGTTCGACGGTCGCCGCGCCCCAGCTCGCCCGGGACACCCTGGCGGTGCTCACCGAGGCCGGCAAGCGCGCGGACGACCTGGACGACCAGTACGTCTCCACCGAGCACCTGATGGTCGGCCTGGCCGCCGAGGGCGGTCCGGTCGCCGAGCTGCTGGTGCAGCAGGGCGCCACGCCCAAGGCGCTGCTCGCCGCGTTCAAGGACGTCCGCGGCAGCGGCCGGGTCACCTCACCGGACCCGGCGGGCACCTACAAGGCGCTGGAGAAGTACGGCACCGACCTCACCCAGGCCGCCCGCGACGGCAAGCTCGACCCGGTGATCGGCCGGGACCAGGAGATCCGCCGGGTCGTCCAGGTGCTCTCCCGCCGGACCAAGAACAACCCGGTGCTGATCGGCGAGCCCGGCGTCGGCAAGACCGCCGTGGTCGAGGGCCTGGCCCAGCGCATCGTGGCCGGCGACGTACCGGAGTCGCTGCGCGGCAAGCGGCTGGTCGCACTGGACCTCGGCGCGATGGTCGCGGGCGCCAAGTTCCGCGGCGAGTTCGAGGAACGGCTGAAGGCCGTCCTGAACGACATCAAGGCCTCCGACGGCCGGGTCGTCACCTTCATCGACGAGCTGCACACCATGGTCGGCGCGGGCGCCGGCGGCGACTCCGCGATGGACGCGGGCAACATGCTCAAGCCGATGCTGGCCCGCGGCGAGCTGCGGATGGTCGGCGCCACCACGCTCGACGAGTACCGCGAGCGGATCGAGAAGGACCCGGCCCTGGAACGGCGCTTCCAGCAGGTACTGGTGGGCGAGCCCAGCGTGGAGGACTCGATCGCCATCCTGCGCGGCCTCAAGGGCCGGTACGAGGCGCACCACAAGGTGCAGATCTCGGACGCCGCCCTGGTCGCCGCGGCCACCCTGTCCAACCGTTACATCACCTCGCGCTTCCTGCCCGACAAGGCGATCGATCTGGTCGACGAGGCGGCCTCCCGGCTGCGGATGGAGATCGACTCCTCCCCGGTCGAGATCGACGAACTCCAGCGCGCCGTGGACCGGTTGCGGATGGAGGAGCTGGCCCTGGAGAAGGAGTCGGACCCGGCCTCGGTCGACCGGCTGGCCCGGTTGCGGCGCGACCTCGCCGACAGGAACGAGCAGTTGAGCGTGCTCACGGCGCGCTGGGAGCAGGAGAAGAAGAGCCTCAACCGGGTCGGCGAGCTCAAGGAGCGGCTGGACGACCTGCACGGCGCGCTCGAACGCGCCCAGCGCGACGGCGACTTCGAGCGCGCGTCCAAGCTGATGTACGCCGAGATCCCGGCCGCCGAGACGGAGCTCACCGAGGCCCAGGAGCGCGCGGCGGGCCAGGACGCCTCCGAGTCGATGGTCAAGGAGGAGGTCGGTCCGGACGACGTGGCCGACGTGGTCGCCTCCTGGACGGGCATCCCGGCCGGCCGCCTGCTGGAGGGCGAGAGCGCCAAACTCCTGCGCATGGAGGAGGAGTTGGGCAAGCGCCTGATCGGCCAGGCGGAGGCCGTGCGGGCCGTCTCGGACGCGGTGCGCCGCACCCGCTCCGGCATCGCCGACCCGGACCGCCCGACCGGCTCCTTCCTCTTCCTCGGCCCGACCGGTGTCGGCAAGACCGAACTCGCCAAGGCCCTGGCCGACTTCCTGTTCGACGACGAGCGGGCGATGGTCCGGATCGACATGAGCGAGTACGGCGAGAAGCACTCGGTGTCCCGCCTCGTCGGCGCCCCGCCCGGGTACGTCGGCTACGAGGAGGGCGGCCAGCTCACCGAGGCGGTCCGCCGCCGCCCGTACAGCGTCGTCCTGCTGGACGAGGTGGAGAAGGCGCACCCGGAGGTCTTCGACGTCCTGCTCCAGGTGCTGGACGACGGGCGGCTCACCGACGGCCAGGGCCGCACGGTCGACTTCCGCAACGCCATCCTGATCCTCACCTCCAACCTGGGCAGCCAGTACCTGGTCGACCCGAACATCCCGGAGGACGGGAAGAAGGCGCTGGTCCTGGAGTCCGTCCGGTCCGCGTTCAAGCCGGAGTTCCTCAACCGGCTGGACGACATCGTCGTCTTCGACCCGCTGGGCACCGGCGAGCTGAGCCGGATCGTCGACCTGCAGATCGCCCGCCTCGGCGAGCGGCTGAACGAGCGGCGGCTCACCCTGGACGTCTCCGGGGCCGCCCGCGACTGGCTGGCGCTCACCGGCTACGACCCGGCGTACGGCGCCCGCCCGCTGCGCCGGCTGGTGCAGTCCGCGATCGGCGACCAGCTGGCCCGGGCGATCCTGTCCGGCGCGGTGCACGACGGGGACACCGTCCTGGTCGAGCTGGACGAGGACGGCGACCGTCTGACCGTCCGCGGCCGGGGGCCGCTGGAGAAGTAGTGCCGCACGCGGGCCGTTCCCGACCACTCCGGGTGGTCGGGAACGGCCCGCGCCGTCGCGCTCAGTCAGCCGCACCCCTGCGCTGCCGCCGCCTCGACCGGTCCCGCCAGCTGCGTGCCAGCCGGTGCAGCTCGGCCACCTGGGCCTCCGGCAGGTTCCAGGTCTGGGTCAGCAGCCGCAGCGTCGAGACCCGCGGGCAGGACACGCCCCGCTCCAGGTCGCGGATCGACCGCACGCTCAACCCCGTCGCGTCACCCAGCCGCTCCTGCGTCATCCCCCGGTCCAGCCGGATGGTCCGCAGCAGCGCCCCGAGCGATGCACCCTCCCCCGTCACCGTTCCGTCCATGTTTGCTCCCCCCTCAACTCAGAACATCTCAACTTGCCCGTACAGGACGGACTTTGCATGAAGTGAGTTCCGTCGCACGCTAACCGCATCCGGCCCGCACGGCAGCCGAACCCGCGCGCCGGGCGCGTGACGTGGCTCACTCAAGCCCGCCCGCGCGGCCCGCACCACGGGCCCGCACCCACCCCGGACACCCTCCGTCACCGGCGTCCGCCCGAGCCCCTCCGGACACCCCCGGACGGCCCCGAACGGCCCCGGGAGGAAGATCGGCGCGCCCCCGGCTGCCCCTGTGAGCGAGGGCCCGGATGAGGCAGGATGGGAGGTGGAAAGGGCGGCCTCTCATTGCCGGCCACCACGTGCACTGAGGAAGAGGACCCCCATGAGCATCGACCCGTCGTCCATCCCGTCCTTCGGCGCGCCCCAGGGCGGCCGGCCCGGCGGCCAGGGCGGGGGGCCGGCCGGCCCGCCGCCGATCGTCGTCCCGGACCAGAGCCTGGTCACCCAGCTCCTCGACCAGATGCAGCTCAAGCACGTCGTGGACGAGGAGGGCGACCTCACCGCCCCCTGGGAGGGCTTCCGCGTCTACTACATGTTCCGCGGCGAGCAGAAGGAGCTCTTCGCGGTCCGCGCCTTCTACGACCGCGCCTACCCGCTGGAGAAGAAGGGCGAGATCCTCGACCTGATCGACGAGTGGAACCGCGAGACCCTCTGGCCCAAGGTCTACACCCACACCCACGAGGACGGCGTGGTCCGCCTGATCGGCGAGGCCCAGATGATCGTCGGCACCGGCGTCAACCTGGACTACTTCGTGACCACCACCGCCAACTGGACCCAGGCCGCGGTCGGCTTCGAGCAGTGGATCGTCGAGCGCCTGGGTCTGCAGAACGAGATCGAGGGCGAGGACGGCGAGGCCCCCGAGGGCACCGACGAGGCCTGATTCCGCCCCGGCACCGTCCGGCCACGCCCCAGCACGGCCCGACACCGTCCGGCACGGCCCGCCGCCGCGCTCACGCCGGTGGCGGGCCGTTCTTGTCCCCGGCCCCCGGCTGTCCCAGGATGGGCGCGACGACGACGCGTGAGGAGCCTTTCGCATGGGAACCAGGCCGCTGCTGAACCGCCGACTGGCCGGGATGGGCACGACGATCTTCGCCGAGATGTCCGCCCTGGCCACCGCCACCGGATCGATCAACCTCGGCCAGGGCTTCCCCGACACCGACGGGCCCGAGGAGATCCGCGAGGCCGCCGTACGGGCCCTGCGCGAGGGCCACGGCAACCAGTACCCACCCGGCCCCGGCATCCCCGAGCTGCGCACCGCGATCGCCGAGCACCAGCAGCGCTTCCACGGCCTCGCGTACGACCCGGACACCGAGGTGCTGGTCACCGCCGGCGCCACCGAGGCCATCGCCGCCACCCTGCTCGCCCTGCTGGAGCCCGGCGACGAGGTGATCGCCCTCGAACCGTTCTACGACTCCTACGCCGCCTGCATCGCGATGGCCGGCGCCGTGCGCGTCCCGCTCACCCTCCGGGCCCCGCACTTCCGCCCCGACCCGGACGAGCTGCGCGCGCTGATCACCCCGCGCACCCGGCTGCTGCTGATCAACACCCCGCACAAGCCCACCGGCACCGTCCTCACCGCCGACGAGCTCGCCGGCATCGCCGCCCTCGCCGTCGAGCACGACCTGCTGGTCGTCACCGACGAGGTCTACGAGCACCTGGTCTTCGGCGCCACCCACCACCCGATCGCCGCCCTGCCCGGCATGCGCGAGCGCACCGTCTCCATCTCCTCGGCCGGCAAGACCTTCTCCTTCACCGGCTGGAAGGTCGGCTGGGTCAAGCCCTGCTCGGCTGCCTATTCGCTGGCGACCTGAGGACGAATGCGGTGGCCCTGCCGAGATGCCAGGTCAGCCTGCGAACGCTCCCATGCCTTGGTTGAAGGCCGAGAGCGGCATCTGCTGAACCACAGGGTTCGAGGACGCCGCCAAGAGAGTCCCCCGGATCCGCCGCCCATGTTCCTCAGTCAACCCTCACTTGGATCGGCGCTGGTGTCGGTCTGCTCCAGGATGTCCGCGTCCTGAACAAGGTCCACCCGCTGGATCTCGGAAAGTGCATGCCAGCACCCGGGTCCACCGATCGCAGCCAGGAGCAACCGATTACTATCCGACAGTAATCATTTCCGGGGGGAACGCGGGCGACGGGCAACGCCCCGGGGCCGGCTACAGGGGGGAGCACATGGCGGATCCTGATCTGGCCTTGGAGTTCAAGGTCAATCCGGCCGAGCTGGACGGCTGCGGACAGAGCGCCCAGCACATAGGCGGTCTCATACCGGGCGAGACCTCGAAGATCACCGATCCGTGCAGCCAGGCCGCCTCCGGACTGCAGGGCTTCCTCACCGCCGCCGCCATCACGAACTGCGGCACGAACTGGAAGACGCTGCTGGACAAGCTCGGCGGCGACATGGGCGACGTCGGTACCAAGCTCGCCGCATCGGCCGCCTACTACCGCCAGGTCGAGAAGGACGTCCACACGAGCATGAGGAACCCGGCCGCGCCGATCCCGGACGAGCCGGACCCCTTCGGCACGACCGTCGTGCCGGGCCCCGTGAAGCCCGCCAGCGCGAAGGCGGCCGAGTAGCCCAATGGACATCAAGACCCTTCACGACGCCGACGTCATCGGCATCACCACCGCGAAGAACGCCTTCGACACCCTGGCCACCGCCTTCGGCCAGCACAAGGACAACTGGCAGAGCGAGGTCGTCGACCGGCTGAACCGCTCCCAGTGGACGGGCACCGCCGCCGGCCACGCCCAGGCCCGGATCCAGCTCCTGGAGAACGAGCTCCAGGCCGCCCAGCAGGAGATCGGCCTCGTCAGCAGGGCCCTGCAAGACGCCTACGACGGCTTCGCCGCCGCCCAGTCGCACCTGATCAGCGCCCTCGACGACGCCAAGACCCACAAACTGACCGTCGCCGCCGACGGCGGGATCACCTGGGACAAGGACCCGAACTCCGCGAACTTCGCCGGCACCGACGCCGAGAACCAGGCCAAGCAGATCCAGGCCCGGATCACCGCCGCGCTCAACGAGGCCGACCACACGGACCAGACCATCAGCGCCCGGCTCGCCCACCTCGCCACCAACGCGAGCAGCGGCACCGGCCTCGACTCCGCCACCGCGAAGACCGACCTGGACGCCGCGAACGCGCTCCAGCAGATCCCCGTCGCTGGCACCGACCCGAACAGCGTCAAGGCCTGGTGGAACGGCCTGACCGACGACCAGCAGCAGCGGATGATCCTCAACCACCCGGACCAGATCGGCAACCTCGACGGCATCCCCGCCGTCGCCCGCGACCAGGCCAACCGGACCAACCTGAAGAACCTGATCCAGGACCGCCAGCGCCAACTCGCCGACCTCGGCCCCGAGCCGAAGAAGATGCTGAGCGTCGCCGAGACCAACGGCGGGCCCGTGGAGAACCCCGACTACACGGAGTGGAAGCGCAAGCGCGACGCCCTCAAGGAGAAGCTCGCCGGCTTCCAGAACATTCAGAAGCGGCTCGACGGCAAATTCGACGATGGTGGCGGGCCGAACTCCGACCCGCCGCTGCTGTTGCTGGGCATCGGCGATCAGGGGCAGGGCCGCGCGATCCTGTCCTGGGGCGACCCGGACAAGGCCAAGAACGTCTCGTCGTTGGTGCCCGGGCTGAACAGCACTCTGGCAGGCGTCGGAGCGGGCGACGCCTCCACGGCGAAGCGCGTCTACCAGTCAGCCACGACCGCTGCGACGGCCAACGGTGACGTGCCCCCGAGCGTCGCGTCCGTGTTCTGGCTGGGGTACGACGCCCCGCAGCTGGAGGGCTCCGGCTCCTCGGTGCTCATGCAGGACCGGGCGGAGGAGGGCGGGGCCGCGTACCAGAAGTTCCTGACCGGACTCCGGGCCACTCACGAGGGGGTGCCGGCGCACATGACCGCACAGGGGCACAGCTACGGCTCCCTGGTGGTCGGGAAAGCGACCCAGCAGCCCGGTGGCCTGCCCGTCGACGACATCGTCCTGGTCGGCAGCCCGGGTGTCGGGGTGGACAAGGCGTCACAGCTCGGGGTCGGCGCGGATCACGTGTACGTCGGCACGGCCAAGTACGATCCCGTCGCGGCCGCACCGGCCCCCGGGATGTTCGTTCCCGGTTGGGCTGCGTACGAGGCGATCACGAATCCCGACGGGTTGTGGCACGGCACGGACCCGGCAAGCCAGAGCTTCGGCGCGCAGCGCTTCTCAGTGGCGGACGGGACCGTGACCGACTCCCACGACAACTACTTCGGGAAGCACGACAAGGGCGGCGACTCGCTCCCCAACATCGGGAAGATCGTGAGCGGCCACGGGAACACGATCACCCGGGAGGATCCGAGGTGAGGGCCACGGTATGGCGCATGACCGTGCCAGGGGTACTGCTGGCGCTCCTGGTCGGCTGGTACGCCTGGCCGGAGCCCGAGGAACCCACCGTGCCGGTCGAGCAGGCGCAGCACCGGATCGAGGCCGAGCTCGCCGACGTCGCGGGGGCCTTCCACCCGGGGCTCCAGTGGACCGAAGCGAGGTACTACAGCCTGGCCGACACCACTGGGTTCTGCGGTACCCAGGGATGCAAGAAGACCGGCCGCGCGGAACTGCTGGCCGAGCAATGGGGCCGGGTCCGGATCGGGCCGGGGAAGCAGAATGAGCGGCTCGACGAGGTACAGAAGCTCTGGACCGCGAAGGGGTACGCGGTTCGACGTGAGCAGCGGCTGCTGGAGGTGAAGGATTCGCAGCAGCACCTCCAGTTCCTGATGGGCGCGGACGGCTGTGCCGAGCTGCATGTCTCCGTGGTCGATGTCGCCGACTCCACCGAGCCCGACGGCTCAGGCGGATTCGCGCAGGGGCCACCGGAGTCCGTCAAGGCGGAGTGCGCGACGGTCGACGACTCCTACTGGTCACACTGATACCGCCGAGCCCGCCCAGGTCGGCTGGGAGTCGGCGCTCCGTGGGCCCAACCGGCGGGCCATACGCGCGGCTGTCTCCGGTGCCACCAGCTCCGCTCGGCGGCGGAACAGCCCCTTGACCACGAAGAATCACGAGAACTTCCCGTACGGGCCGATCTCGCGACACCCGTAGAGGCCGAAGCGGCCAGCCATACGGCTGGCCGCTTCGGCTGAGAAACGTACGCGCGTACACGTACCACTCGTTCGTGCCGCGGATCTTGGCGACCCATCCAACCGAGACGGAGCAGATGAGGCGCTGGGGCGTGATGGACACGTCTGGAAACGGGGCGGCGGGATCCGCGCTGGCAACGTCAAGGGGCACATCGAGCGCCGCTGTCGATGCGGCGGTCTGTTCGGCGGTGGCGTGCCGTGCGCACACCCCTGGGTGCTCGCCAATGCCGTACCAGGGCATCAGCTCGTTGCGGCAGCGAGTTCCTGCCTTCGTCGTGGTCGTGCACTGGTTCACACGCCTCTCCCCCAACCAGCCGTTCGACCTTGGCGGCGGTGATCCCATCTGCCCGGACCGCCGTCGGTCCGGCTGCGACACCAACTGGACTACTGCTTCAGGCGGGTTGCAGATGCTTGTCCATCACTCGCCAGTCATCAGAGGATGGCCCTGACTACGAGCCGTGAGGAGCCTTCGCATGGGAACCAGGCCGCTGCTGAACCGCCGACTGGCCGGGATGGGCACGACGATCTTCGCCGAGATGTCCGCCCTGGCCACGGCCACCGGCTCGATCAACCTCGGCCAGGGCTTCCCCGACACCGACGGGCCCGAGGAGATCCGCGAGGCCGCCGTACGGGCCCTGCGCGAGGGCCGCGGCAACCAGTACCCGCCCGGCCCCGGCATCCCCGAGCTGCGGCAGGCCATCGCCGAGCACCAGCAGCGCTTCCACGGCCTCGCGTACGACCCGGACACCGAGGTACTGGTCACCGCCGGCGCCACCGAGGCCATCGCCGCTGCCCTGCTCGCCCTGCTGGAGCCCGGCGACGAGGTGATCGCCCTCGAACCCTTCTACGACTCCTACGCCGCCTGCATCGCGATGGCCGGCGCCGTGCGCGTCCCGCTCACCCTCCGGGCCCCGCACTTCCGCCCCGACCCGGACGAGCTGCGCGCGCTGATCACCCCGCGCACCCGGCTGCTGCTGATCAACACCCCGCACAACCCCACCGGCACCGTCCTCACCGCCGACGAGCTGGCCGCCATCGCCGCCATCGCCGTCGAACACGACCTCCTGGTCGTCACCGACGAGGTCTACGAGCACCTCGTCTTCGGCGCCACCCACCACCCCATCGCCGCCCTGCCCGGCATGCGCGAACGCACCGTCGCCATTTCCTCCGCCGGCAAGACCTTCTCCTTCACCGGCTGGAAGGTCGGCTGGGTCACCGCGACCCCGGCCCTGGTCGCGGCCGTGCGCACGGCCAAGCAGTACCTCACCTACGTGAGCGCCGGCCCCTTCCAGTACGCCGTGGCCGAGGCGCTGCGGCTGCCCGACGCGTACTTCGACACCCTGCGCGCCGACCTCTCGCGCAAGCGCGACCTGCTGGTCGACGGCCTGGCGGCGGCCGGCTTCCGGGTCTTCGCCCCGGAGGGCACGTACTTCGTCACCACCGACATCACTCCGCTCGGCGAGAAGGACGGCATCGAGTTCTGCCGCGCCCTGCCCGAGCGCTGCGGCGTCGTCGCCATCCCGAACGCGGTGTTCTACGACGACGCCGACGCCGGCCGTAGCCTGATCCGCTTCACTTTCTGCAAAAGGGATGACGTCCTCCAGGAGGCCGTGTCCCGTCTGCGGCGCCTCTGAGGGCTCGCGCGCCCCCTTTCACGCCCTTCATCCGGCAGCGACCCCACCTCGAAGGCGATTCTGAGGCATCATCAACTGACCTGCCCGGCCTGATCGTTTGCCGTCACAGCCGCACTCCCGGCAGCCCGTCCGGCACTTCTCCGCTGCCCTCCCCGCCCCGTGCGCGGAGGGCGGCGGCGTGTGATGCGCGTGGAGGGCGCACAACCGGCGCGCACGGCGCGTGACCCGGTGACAGGGGCGCGCGCTGTGCAGAGTCGCACACCGGGTCGATCAGAGTCGGGGAGCAGGTGTGCTCGAAACGGTGAATGCTTGACAAAGTTGGGTAAATCACCGGCGGGCCCGGCGTATTCATGCTTCTCTGCTGCTGAATCTCCAGCCGGAATCCTTCCTTCCACGGTCGGCCGCGCCCAGGGCCGCACAGCCACGAACAGCCTCGCCATCGCCTAGGCCTACTCGGTGCTGCTCGGCGGGCGCGCACGGAGCTGAAACGCGGAGCCGAGCATGCTCACCACACTGCAGACCTCCTACACGGACACCCGCGCCGGTGACCTGGCCTGGTGCCTCGGCGGCGACCCGCTGCCCGCTCTCGCGGTCCGCGACCTGAGACTCGACGGGGGCGGTGACCCGGGCCCGACCGGCACCCTCCAGCTGCGGCTGCTGGGCGCCTCGCACCAGGTGGTGATCGACGCCGGCCCCGGCCGGTGCCTGGAGACCGTCGCCTGCCTGCCCGGCCGCCGCACCCCCCTGCCGGCCCGGGTGGCCAAGCAGGTCGGCGGCTGGGAGTACGAGTTCGCCGCCCGGATCGAGGCGCTGCCGCCGCACGACTTCGCGGCCCGCGCCCAGGAACTGCTGGCCCTGGTCGAGGGCCACCCCCGCGGCCTCGCCGGGGTCTTCCCCGGCGACCCGAGCGCCTTCACCGCACTCGTCACCCAGGGCGGCACCGACCGCCTGCTCTGGCGGACCTGGCACGCCTACCCGCAGGAGGGGCAGCTGGTGTGCACCCGCTCCTCGCTCGTGGTGTCGGGTCCGTGACCGCCGCGAGCCCGGGCGGAAGCACCGATCCGGACATACGCCACAAAGCGCAGACCTGCGAATCGTACGCAGGAACGGTTCGTCAATCCGACGTCGTCCACTGTCCGTCGGATGGGCGCAGCTATCCGTCCCGTACGTCCCCTAGCGTTTGTTCGTGATCAACCATCCGGCCAGTCCGCCCGCACGCCCGCGAGTGGACCTCGACGACGGCACCCCACCCCGGCCCGGGCACCGCCTCGCCCCACTGCCCGCCCGCCGTCGGTCCCGGCTGCGCTCCCGCCCCCGGCTCGCCCGGCTGACCGTCCTGATGGCCGCGTTCGTCTGCGCGGCCTGCGGACTGGTCTACGAGCTCGAACTGGTCGCGCTCGGCGACTACCTGCTCGGGGACACCGTCACCCAGACCTCCGTCGTGCTCTCCGTCATGGTGTTCGCGATGGGCCTCGGCTCGCTGCTCGCCAAGCGGCTCACCGGTCGGCCCGCCACCGCCTTCGCACTCGTCGAGTGCGCACTCGCCCTCACCGGCGGGCTCTCCGTCCTCGCCCTCTACTCCAGCTGGGCCTGGCTCGGCCGCTACCAGGCCGCCATGGTCGGCCTCACCTGCGTGATCGGCATCCTGATCGGCGCCGAGATCCCACTGCTGATGACCCTCGTCCAGCGGATCCGCCGCGAGGACGCCGGCCGCGCCGCGGCCGACCTGTTCGCCGCCGACTACGTGGGCGCGCTGATCGGCGGCCTCGCCTTCCCCTTCCTGATCCTGCCCGCGCTCGGCCCCGGCGACGGCGCGCTGCTCACCGGCGCCGTGAACGCCGTGGCCGGCTCCGCCGTCGTCCTCTGGCTGTTCCGGGAGGAACCCGCACCGCGGGTACGACGGCTGCTCTGGGCCGGCTGCCTGCTCGTCCTCGCCCTGCTCGCCGCCGCCGCGGCCGGCTCCGACGCGGTCGAACGCGCCGCCCGGCACGCCCTCTACGGCGACCAGGTCCGCCACGCCACCCGTAGCCGGTACCAGGAGATCGTGCTCACCGGCCCCACCGGCGGCCCGGTCCGGCTCTACCTCGACGGACGGCTCGCGGTCTGCGGGCCCGACGAGTACCGGGCCAGCGAGGGCCTGGTCCACCCGGCCATGGGCGCCGGCCCGGACACCCGCGTCCTGCTGCTCGGCGGCGGCGACGGGCTGGCCCTGCGGGAGGTGCTGCGGCACCCCGGTGTCCGCTCCGTCCGGCTGGTCGACGCCGACCCCGCGCTCCCCCGGCTCGCCCGCACCGACCCCGGGCTCGCCGCCCTCGGCGGCCACTCCCTGGACGACCGCCGGGTCCGCACCACCGCCGCCGACCCGATGGCCTGGCTGCGCGGCGTCGGCCCGGACGGGCGCACCGGTGCGGCCGCGGACGCGAGCGCCGGTGCCCCCGGCGGCGACGGACCGTACGACGTCGTGCTCGCCGACCTGCCCGCACCGGCCGACGGCGGCCCGGTCAAGTTCCACTCCCAGGAGTTCTACGGCCTCGCCGCCCGGCTGCTCTCCCCCGGCGGCCGGATCGCCGTCCGGGCCGGGAGCGACCCGGACGGCCTCTGGCGGATCGACTCCGGCCTGCGGGCGGTCGGACTGCAGACCGCGCCGTACGCCGTCCCCGGCAGCCCCGACGCCACCTGCCGCCCCGGCCCGCCGGACACCGCGCAGAACTACCTCCTGGCCGCCGCCACCCGCCCCCCGCTCACCCTCGCGCCCGACACCCCGCCGCCCCGCGCGCTCACCCCCGACACCCTCCGCGGCTCCGCCGACCGCCTCGACTCCCACCGCCCGAGCCGTCCCCCGGCCGCCCTCACCCTCCTCAGCCCCCGCTGACCCGGGACCGTCCGGCCGCGGGGCGGGGCGGGTGGGGCGGGGAAAGTCCGGTGGTGGTGGGTAGGGACCGGGCGGGCTCGGGTCGGTAGGCTCCGTGGCATGGAGCATGAGGTTGTCGTCCCGATGCCCGCCGAGCCGGTGCGGCAGGCCCTGCAGGATCCGGCGCTGCTGGCGCGGAGTGTGCCGGGGCTGAGCACCGAACCGGCGGCGGTCGGGGGCGGCCCGGCCGCGGAGATCGGCGGGCGGCTGAAGCTGCGGATCGGCGGCTCCACGATTACGTACAAGGGCGTGCTGTCGCTGATCGAGGGCCGCGAGGGCGTGCTGACCGTGCTCGCCGAGGGCGAGGAGGCCCGGGGCAGCGGCGAGGCGACCGCCACCGTCCGGGTCAGTGTCGCGGACGGCGCCGAGGACGGCACCGCGGTGATCCGCTTCACCGGCGACCTGAGCGCCACCGGCCGGCTGACCGAGTTCGACGAGGAGACCCTCGACGCCACCGGCCGCCGGCTGCTGGACCGCTTCGCGGCCGCCCTGGTCGCCCCGGAGGACGTACGGGACCGGGACGCCGAGCAGGACGACGCGCAGGACGACGACCGGGAGCAGGACCGGGAGCAGGACCGGGACGAGGACTCCGCGGCCGGCACCGCCGGGGTGGTCTTCATCGAGGACCGCCAGGACCAGCCCGGCGACGACCTCGACGACGACCTCTCCGATCTGATCGCCTTCTCCGACGCCGACGCCGAGCGCTTCGGTCTCCCCACCGGCTCCGCCGACGACGAGAACGACGCCGAGGACGCCGAGGACGAGGACGAGGACGAGGACGCGGGCCACCGGGACGACGACGGCGACGGCGCCGAGGCGGTGGACGACGTCGAGGACGGCTCCGGGGAGCACGACGCCGTCGCCGAGGAGATCCCGGTCGAGCCGCTCTTCGCGTACGAGGAGGAGCCGGTGCTCTCCGGTCCGGTGCGCCGCAGCATCGTCGGCCGGTCCGCCGAGGAGGTGGACCACGCCCCGCCGCGCGGCCCGTACGCCCCGGCGCTGCCGGCCCGCAGCGCGCGGGCCCGGGCGGCGTCCCGCTGGGGCGGCGAGGCGGGCGGGATCGTGGTGCCGGGCGCCGGCGGCCGCAACGCGGTGCCGTGGGTGATCGGCGGCTCGGTGGCGCTGCTGGGCGGTGCCGTGGTGCTGGTGAGGGCCCTGCGCCGCCGCTAGCCGGGAGCGCCGGGGACGTCGTCAGGCCCTAGACTGAACGCTCATGAGCAACGACCGCGACGCCCTGCTGGCACAGATCAAGGACAAGGCCGTCGTGCACGGCAAGGTCACCCTCTCCTCCGGCAAGGAGGCCGACTACTACGTCGACCTGCGCCGGATCACGCTGGACGGCGAGGCCGCCCCGCTGGTCGGCCGGGTGATGCTGGACGCGACCTCGCACCTGGAGTACGACGCCGTCGGCGGTCTCACCCTGGGCGCCGACCCGGTGGCCACCGCGATGCTGCACGCCGCCGCCGCGCGCGGGCAGAAGCTGGACGCCTTCGTGGTCCGCAAGGCCGGCAAGGCGCACGGTCTGCAGCGCCGGATCGAGGGCCCCGAGGTGAAGGGCCGCCGGGTGCTGGCGGTCGAGGACACCTCCACCACCGGCGGCTCGGTGCTGACCGCCGTCGAGGCGCTGCGCGAGGCGGGCGCCGAGGTGGTCGGCGTCGCGGTGATCGTGGAGCGCGGTGGCGCGGGTGCCGTCGAGGAGCAGGGCCTGGCCTACGTGACCGCGTACGACCTGGACGACCTGGGTCTCTGACCCACGGGGCCCGCACGGGGACGATCCCCGCGACGGAAGCCGCACGAACACACCCCGCAGCGAACCGGCCGGCCCAGCCCGCGCCCGGCGGCGGACGACAGAGGGCCGGGTCCGTTTCACGTGAAACACGTGGAACGGACCCGGCCCTTCGCCGTGTGCGGGAGGCGGGCGCTCAGCCCCGCCGGTGCCGACCGCCGCCGGCCTGCGCCGCGGTGTCGTCGGAGTCGTCGGCGCCGCCCGCCTTCTTCTTCTTCTTCTTCTTCTTGCGCTCGCGCATGACCTCGAACAGGATCGGCGAGATCGACAGCAGCACGATCAGCAGCACCGCCGGGATCAGGTACTTGTCGATCACCGGGGCGAGCGCGTCGCCGAAGAAGTAGCCGATCAGCAGCATGGACTCGGTCCAGAGCACACCGCCGATGACGTTCCACAGGAAGAACGTCCGGGCGGGCATCTCCAGGGTGCCGGCGACCGGGTTCAGGAAGGTGCGGATGATCGGCATGAAGCGCGCCAGCACCACGGCTTTGCCGGAGCCGAACTTGTTGAAGTACTCCTCCGCCTTCACCACGTACTCGCGGCGGAAGATCTTGGAGTCGGGCTTGTCGAACATCTTCGGCCCGATCTTGGCACCGATCAGGTGCCCCAGCTGGGCGCCGGCGATCGCCGCGATCGGGCAGCCGACGAGCAGCACCGCGATCGGCAGCTTGGCACCGTCGCCGAGCACCGACGAGGCGGCGTTCGAGGCGGCGACGCCCGCGAGGATCAGCAGCGAGTCACCCGGGAAGAAGAAGCCGACCAGCAGGCCGGTCTCCGCGAAGATGATCGCTATCAGCCCGATGGCGCCGAGGGACGAGATCAGGGATTTGGCGTCGAGCAGGTTGACGGCCAGCTGGTTGTAGTCCACGGGCGCAGGATAGCGGGCGTACCTTGCGGGCGAGCGGGCGTACCGGACCGGGGGGCTCCCGACCGGGCCATGCGTGGGGCTCGGCCCCACCCGCCCCAACGGCCGCACCCGCTGCGCCGGACCGGATTCCGACAGGCGGGCTACTGCTGACCTGCGGGCACGAGTCTGGGAAGATGGCCGAGGCGTCCGGTCCGCGGCGGCCCACCACCCTCATGGCCGTACCGCGGAGGTCGTCTCGAAGCCTGGTGCCGGAGAGCCACACCGCAACGCCGCGCGTCGGCGGGCCGGCACGAGTCGTCACGAAGGCGTACACAGCGTCGGACAGCACCGTCCGTACGCCGCAACCCGACAGGAGCGGATCGCATGCCCATCGCAACTCCCGAGGTCTACAACGAGATGCTGGACCGGGCCAAGGCGGGCAAGTTCGCCTACCCGGCCATCAACGTCACGTCGTCGCAGACCCTGCACGCCGCGCTGCGTGGCTTCGCCGAGGCCGAGAGCGACGGCATCATCCAGATCTCGACCGGTGGCGCGGAGTTCCTGGGCGGCCAGCACAACAAGGACATGGTGACCGGCGCGGTCGCGCTCGCCGAGTTCGCCCACATCGTCGCCGCCAAGTACGACGTCACCGTCGCGCTGCACACCGACCACTGCCCGAAGGACAAGCTGGACGGCTACGTCCGCCCGCTGCTGGCGGTCTCCGCCGAGCGCGTCGCCAAGGGCGAGAACCCGCTGTTCCAGTCGCACATGTGGGACGGCTCCGCCGAGACCCTCGCCGACAACCTGGCCATCGCCCAGGAGCTGCTGGCCCAGGCCGCCGCCGCCAAGATCATCCTTGAGGTCGAGATCACCCCGACCGGTGGCGAGGAGGACGGCGTCACCCACGAGATCAACGACGAGCTGTACACCACCGTCAACGACGCCGTGCGCACCGCCGAGGCCCTGGGCCTGGGCGAGCAGGGCCGCTACCTGCTGGCCGCCTCGTTCGGTAACGTGCACGGCGTGTACAAGCCGGGCAACGTCGTGCTGAAGCCGGAGCTGCTGCGCGAGCTGCAGGACGCGATCGGCAAGCAGTACGGCAAGACCGACCCGTTCGACTTCGTCTTCCACGGCGGCTCGGGCTCCTCCGCCGAGGAGATCGCCACCGCGCTGGAGAACGGCGTCGTGAAGATGAACCTGGACACCGACACCCAGTACGCCTTCACCCGCCCGGTGGCCGGCCACATGTTCGCCAACTACGACGGCGTGCTGAAGGTCGACGGCGAGGTCGGCAAGAAGAACACCTACGACCCGCGCACCTGGGGCAAGCTCGCCGAGGCCGGCATGGCCGCCCGCGTGGTCGAGGCCGCCGAGCAGCTGCGTTCGGCCGACAAGCGCCTGAAGTGAGCCCCGCGGCCGCGTGAACGGACGCGGCACGCACACGGGTGCCCCCGGCGGTCCTCCGCCGGGGGCACCCGTGCATCGGGGTCCGGGTGTCCTACTGCTTGAGCTCCGCGTACGCCTCCGCGCTGCTGTCCTTCAGGAACTGCCAGCAGCGGGCCTCCTCCTCGGTCTCCTTGATCGCGCCGGCCGCGCGCGCGAGCGCCGCCAGGCAGCGCAGGAAGCCGCGGTTGCCGCGGTGCTCCCACGGCACCGGGCCGTGGCCCTTCCAGCCGTTGCGCCGCAGCGCGTCCAGGCCGCGGTGGTAGCCGGTGCGGGCGTAGGCGTACGACTCGACGTACCGGCCGGCCGCGTTGGCGTCGTCGGCGAGCATCGCCCAGGCCAGGCAGAAGGTCGGGAACTCGGCCGCCACCTGGGTCGGTGAGGCCGACTCCTCCGCCAGCATCTTGTAGGGACGCTCCTCCTCGGGCAGGAGGGTCGGTTCGGGACCGTCGAGAAGATTCCTGTGGATCGCCATGCCCTGAAGTCTGCCACCCGAGGCGCAGGGGTCAACCGCCGCACCGTGCTCGGCGGGCCCACCGGTCCGCCGGCCGCGGCCCGTGATCCCGTCCTGCGGTCCCGCCGCGGTCCCGCCGCGGTCCGGCCGGTGGTCCGCTCCGTGATCTGCATACCGGGTACATGGACATTCACCCGTTCGCCATGCCAAGGTGACGATCGTGTCCGCAGTCCGACCCGCCGGTAGGCGAGCAGCCCCGAACCGAAACGGCGGCCGCAGACGTCGCCGGCCGCGCCGAAGAGTGGGCCCTGGCATGCTCACGGCATTGGTGGTGACCGCACTGCTCCTGGGCGCCACCGCGCTGGTGCTGAACCGGTCCTCCGGCACGCCGGCCGCCACGCCCACCACCCAGGCGCGGGCCGTCCCACCGGGCGAGGAGACCGCCTCGGTGGAAACGCCCCCGCCGGCCCCGGTCACCACCCCGACGCCCACGCCGCCACCGGCCCCGGCACCCACGGCCACGGCCACGCCCACCGGGCCGGACCCCGGCCCCACCAAGGGCGCGGGCACCTTCACCGTCGCCCCCGCCACCGCCAAGGCGGTCGGCCGCGGCAACGTGCGCCGCTACCGGGTCGAGGTCGAGGACGGCATCGGGATCGAGGCCGCGGCCGCCGCCGCCCAGATCCACGGCATCCTCGGCGACCCCCGCGGCTGGACCAACGACCGCAAGAACGGCTTCCAGCTGGTCGCCGGCGGCTCGTACGACTTCACCGTGAAGATCGCCTCGCCCGGCACCGTGGACCGGATCTGCGGCGCCTCCGGCCTGGACACCCACGGCGAGGTCAACTGCAACGTCGGCAACCAGGTGCTCGTCAACTCCAAGCGCTGGAACACCGGTTCACCGCAGTTCACCGGACCGATCGACGAGTACCGGGCACTGATCGTCAACCACGAGGTGGGCCACCGGATCGGCCACGGACACGAGGGCTGCCCCGCCCCCGGCAAGCCCGCGCCCGCGATGATGCAGCAGATATACGGCCTCAAGGGCTGCACGCCCAACGCCTGGCCGTACTCGGCGGACGGCACCTACCTGAGCGGGCCCGCCGTTCCGTAACGCCTCCACCGGTCCGCCCGGCCCCGTTCCGCAGCGGCTCCACCGGTCCGCCCGGCCCCGGGCGGACCGAGCTCCTCCCCGGCACGGGCACGGCGGCGCTCACCCGGATCACGCCCAGGGGCGAGGGGGACATCGTGCTGCTGCGGTCGCAGAAGACCGGGCCGAGCCCGCCCCCGCCTCCACCGGCGAACCGCTGCGCAGGACCGCCGAGGCGCCGACGGGTCAGCTGCGCCGAAGCCCGTAGCAGCGGTCCGGCGCCCCGGTCAGCCGAGCACCGGCAGGTGGGCCCGCAGGTCGCTGCGCTCCCCGGAGGCGGACACCACGGCCGCGTCCACCGCCGCCGCCCAGCCGGTCCGCCCGGTGGCCAGCCGGATCCAGGTCAGCGGGTCGGTCTCGACCACGTTGGGCGGGGTGCCCCGGGTGTGCCGGGGGCCCTCGACGGCCTGCACCACCGCGTACGGCGGGATCCGCAGCTCGACCGCGCCACCGGGGGCGCGGTCCGCGAAGGCGTCGGCCAGCATCCGGGTGACGGCGGCGACGGCCTGGCGGTCGTGCGGGAAGGCGTCCCGGCCGAGCGCCTCGGCCAGGTCGTCGGCGTGCACCACGGCCTCGACCAGCCGGGTCACCAGGTAGTCGGTCAGCAGCATCGGCCGACCGACGACCTGGGCGGTCCGTTGCCCGGGTGCCGCCGTCGCGGGCCGGTCGAGCACGGCCCGGACGGCGTCGAGCGCCCGGTCGAACGCGGCGGCCACCTTCTCCGGCGGGCCCGCGAAGCCGGTCGCCGCGTGCTCGGTCACCGCGGTGTCGACCGCCTCGGCCATGGTCCGGCTCAGCGCCGCGTAGCCGGCCAGCGAGAGCACCGGCCCGTCCGGCACCGGACCGTCCACCGCGCCGGGCAGCCGGCCCAGCGCCAGGCCCAGGTGAGCCAGCAACTCCCGGACCCGCCAGGAGCCGAGCCTGGTCGGCCGGTCCAGGTCCTCCTCCGTCAGCCCGTGCACGACGGCACGCAGCTCCTCGTTCTGCGCCGCCAGCGCGGCGCTCACCTTCTGCGGCTGGTACGTCCTGGGCTTGGCGGGCACGGGCCTCAAGATACGCCGAGGGGCGGGCGGTTCACCAGGAACCACCCGCCCCTCGGGAGCCGTGCATCAGCCCAGCAGGGCCTCGATGACGCCGGTGTGGGCGTCCTTCAGCTCGGCCAGCGAGACGCTGAACTGGCCCTGGACGTCCAGGTCCTGGCCGTCCACGACACCGATCCGGGTGGCCGGCAGGCCACGCGCGGTGCACATGTCGTTGAACCGGAGTTCCTCGCTGCGCGGCACCGCCACGACGGCGCGGCCGGCCGACTCCGAGAACAGGAGGACGAACGGGTCGGTGCCCTCGGGCACGACGATCCGCGCGCCGTGGCCGCCCTTGAGGCAGCTCTCCACGAGCGCCTGGCCGAGACCGCCGTCGGAGAGGTCGTGCGCGGCGTCGATCATGCCGTCGCGCGAGGCGGCGATCAGGATGTCGCCGAGCAGCCGCTCGCGCTCCAGGTCCACCGTGGGCGGCAGGCCGCCGAGGTGCTCGTGGACCGCCTGGGACCAGGCCGAGCCGCCGAGCTCGTCCGCCGTGTCGCCGAGCAGGTAGAGCAGCTGCCCCTCCTCGGCGAAGCCGGTCGGGGTGCGCCGGGTGACGTCGTCGATGACCCCGAGCACCGCGACCACGGGGGTCGGGTGGATGGCGACCTCGCCGGTCTGGTTGTACAGCGAGACGTTGCCGCCGGTGACGGGGGTGCCGAGCACCAGGCAGGCGTCGGCCAGGCCGCGGGTGGCCTCGGCGAACTGCCACATCACATCCGGGTCCTCGGGGGAGCCGAAGTTGAGGCAGTCGGAGACGGCGAGCGGCTTGGCACCGCCGGCCGCGACGTTGCGGTACGCCTCGGCCAGGGCCAGCTGGGCGCCGGTGTACGGGTCCAGCTTGGCGAAGCGGCCGTTGCCGTCGGTGGCGACCGAGACGCCGAGGTTGGTCTCCTCGTCAATCCGGATCATGCCCGAGTCCTCGCCGACCGAGAGCACGGTGTTGCCGAGCACGTAGCGGTCGTACTGGTCGGTGATCCAGGACTTGGAGGCCTGGTTCGGGTGGCTCGCAACCTTCAGCAGGTCGGCCTTGAGGCCCTCGCCGGTGGTCGGGCGGGCCAGCCGCTCGGCCGTCGGGGCGTCCGCCTGCAGCGCGTCCTGCCAGCTCGGGCGGGCGTAGGGGCGCTCGTAGGTCGGGCCCTCGTGGGCGACGGTGCGCGGCGGGACGTCCACCACGAGCTCGCCGTGCCAGAAGATCTCCAGGCGCTCGCCGTCGGTCACCTCACCGATGACGTTGGCGATGACGTCCCACTTCTCGCAGATCTCCAGGAAGCGGTCGACCTTGTCCGGCTCCACGATCGCGCACATGCGCTCCTGCGACTCGCTCATGAGGATCTCCTCCGGCGAGAGCGTGTGGTCGCGCAGGTGCACGGTGTCGAGCTCGATCCGCATGCCGCCGGAACCGGCCGAGGCCAGCTCGCTGGTGGCGCAGGACAGACCGGCGCCGCCGAGGTCCTGGATGCCCTTGACGAGCTTCTCGCGGAAGATCTCCAGGGTGCACTCGATGAGGAGCTTCTCCTGGAACGGGTCGCCGACCTGGACTGCCGGGCGCTTGGCCGGCTTGGTGTCGTCGAAGGTCTCGGAGGCCAGCACCGAGACGCCGCCGATGCCGTCGCCACCGGTGCGGGCCCCGTACAGGATGACCTTGTTGCCGGCGCCGGAGGCCTGCGCGAGGTGGATGTCCTCGTGCTTCATGACGCCCACGCACAGCGCGTTGACCAGCGGGTTGCCCTGGTAGCAGGAGTCGAAGACGACCTCGCCGCCGATGTTCGGCAGGCCCAGGCAGTTGCCGTAGCCGCCGATGCCCGCGACGATCCCGGGCAGCACGCGCCGGGTGTCCGGGTGGTCGGCCGCACCGAAGCGCAGCGGGTCCATCACGGCGACCGGGCGGGCGCCCATCGCCAGGATGTCGCGCACGATGCCGCCGATGCCGGTGGCCGCACCCTGGTAGGGCTCGATGTACGACGGGTGGTTGTGCGACTCGACCTTGAAGGTGACCGCGTAGCCCTGACCGACGTCGACCACACCGGCGTTCTCGCCGATGCCGACGAGCATCGCGTCCGAGTCGGGCTTCTTCTCGCCGAACTGCTTCAGGTGGACCTTGCTGCTCTTGTACGAACAGTGCTCCGACCACATGACCGAGTACATCGCGAGTTCGGCGCCGGTCGGGCGGCGGCCGAGGATCTCCCGGATGCGCGCGTACTCGTCCTCCTTGAGGCCGAGCTCGGCCCAGGGCTGGGCGGCGTCCGGGGTCTGCTCGGCGTTCTTGACGGTGTCGAGGCTCATCAGGCGTTCACCAGCTGCTTCAGGACGGAAGTGAAGAAGCCCAGGCCCTCGGTGGTCGGACCGGTGAGCGGCTCCACGGCGTGCTCCGGGTGCGGCATCAGGCCGACGACATTGCCGGCGGCGTTGGTGATGCCGGCGATGTCGCGGTACGAACCGTTCGGGTTGACGTCCAGGTAACGGGCCACCACCCGGCCCTCCGCCTCCAGTTCGTCCAGGACGTGCGCGTCCGCGACGAAGCGGCCCTCGCCGTTCTTCAGCGGGACGACGATTTCCTGGCCCGCCGAGTAATCCCGGGTCCAGGCGGTGCCGGCGTTCTCGATGCGCAGCTTCTGGTCGCGGCAGATGAAGTGCAGCGAGTCGTTGCGGGTGAGCGCGCCGGGCAGCAGGTGGGATTCGCAGAGCACCTGGAAGCCGTTGCAGATACCGAGCACCGGCATTCCGAGCTTCGCCTGCTCGATGACGGTCTCCATCACCGGGGAGAACCGCGAGATCGCGCCGCAGCGCAGATAGTCGCCGTAACTGAATCCGCCGGGCAGGACGACGGCGTCGACCTGGTGGAGATCCTTGTCACGGTGCCAGAGGGCGACCGGCTCCGCGCCGGCGAGGCGGACCGCCCGCTGGGCGTCGCGGTCGTCGAGGGAGCCGGGGAAAGTGACGACGCCTACGCGGGTGGTCACTTGCCCTCCTCCTCGACCCGGACGGTGAAGTCCTCGATCACGGTGTTGGCGAGAAAGGTCTCGGCGGCTTCGCGGATACGGGCGAGCGCCGCGTCGTCGACCGGGCCCTCCACATCCAGCTCGAAACGCTTGCCCTGGCGGACGTCGGCGATCCCGGTGAATCCGAGACGGGGCAGTGCACGCTGCACCGCCTGTCCCTGGGGGTCGAGGATCTCCGGCTTGAGCATGACGTCGACTACGACGCGTGCCACTGGCACTCCCGGTGGTGTCTTCGGTGAGGCGGGGGAACTCCAGACTACCGGTGGTTTCGGGCAGGATTGCTGGCCGGGGATAGCGACGCGCGTAGACCCGGGCCCCTTACGCCACAAGGGATCCGGACCCCCGACCCCTCGTCCGGGGCTGCCGGTTTCCGCGGATTCGGCTCCCGGAACGAGCGCCTCCGAAGAACACCCGAAAACGGCACTTGGGGACAGATCCGCCCGTCCCGCACACCGTATCCGGCAGTCCCGCGAAGACACGTGAATATCCGGAAAAGAATGCCGGACTCTTCGATTTCGACCCCCTTCGGGTGCAGAATAGGGCCACCTGTCGCGGCAAGTGCTGCGTATCAGGCGGGCCGTCCGGCCTGCCCGTATGCGCTTGCGCGAGTTGGTGCACATCAGGCCCCGGGCGTACCCCCGCGGACCGGTGGCCGAATTGCCCGAGAGGATTGACACCCATGGCTCAGCGTGTAGTTGTCACGCTCTCCGACGACCTGGACGGCGGCGCTGCCGCGGAAACCGTCCACTTCGGCGTCGACGGGAAGTCGTACGAGATCGACCTGTCCGTGGACAACGCGGAAAAGCTGCGGGAGGCCCTCGCTCCGTTCGTCGCCGCCGGCCGCCGCCAGAGCCGCACCGGAAAGTCGTTCCGCCGCACCGCCCTCACCCCGGACCCGGCCGCCGTCCGCGCCTGGGCCCTGTCCCGCGGCATGGAACTGCCGGCCCGCGGCCGCATCCCCAAGCACGTGTACGAGGCGTTCGCCGAGGCGAACTGACCCTCGCGGCTCGGGGGGCACCCGCCCCCTCCGGTCGCCCCGCCCGCCCGGACCGAAAGGGTGGGGCGACCACCCCGAACGATGCTGTAGAGTATTCCTCGTCGCCGCAACGGAGAGATCCGAAGAGGCGGCGGGTGCCCCACCAGGCACCGTGCGGACGTGGCTCAGTTGGTAGAGCATCACCTTGCCAAGGTGAGGGTCGCGAGTTCGAATCTCGTCGTCCGCTCGCAGTGCGCGAGCACAGCACAACTCAATAGTTTGACCTGCGGACGTGGCTCAGTTGGTAGAGCATCACCTTGCCAAGGTGAGGGTCGCGAGTTCGAATCTCGTCGTCCGCTCCGAAACGAAGGGCCCCCTCGATCGAGGGGGCCCTTCGGCATTCCCGCCCCGAAATCCCCCATGACATTTGTCATCGCCGACCCGTGGATCCCCACCGCGATGTCATGACGGCGCGCACTGCCCGCGCGTCCGGGGCGGCGGAAGGCTTGGGGCATGGAAACGAGCAGCCCCTCCCGCCCCACCGACAGCGTGATCGAGGTCACCGGCCTGCACCGCCACTACGGCAGCGGCGCCACCGGCTACCACGCCGTCCGGGGCGTCGACCTGACCGTCGGCCGCGGCGAACTGTTCGCCCTGCTCGGCACCAACGGTGCGGGCAAGACCTCCACCATGGAGCTCATCGAGGGCCTGGCCGCCCCCAGCGACGGAACCGTCCGGGTGCTCGGCCACGACCCCCACCGGGAGCGCGCCGCCGTCCGCCCGCGGATCGGCATCATGCTCCAGGAGGGCGGCTTCCCCGGCGACCTCACCGCCGCCGAGACCGGCCGCGCCTGGGCCGGGATGACCAGCGGCGCCCGCCCGGTCGAGGAGGCGCTGGAGCTGGTCGGCCTCGGCCACCGCCGCGACGTCCGGGTCAAGCAGCTGTCCGGCGGCGAACGACGTCGGCTCGACCTCGCGATGGCCCTGCTCGGCCGCCCGGAAGTGCTGTTCCTGGACGAGCCCAGCACCGGCCTCGACCCCGAGGCGCGCGCCTCCGTCTGGCGGCTGGTCCGCGACCTGCGCGCCCAGGGCACCACCGTGCTGCTCACCACGCACTACCTGGAGGAGGCCGAGGAACTGGCCGACCGGCTGGCCGTCATGCACGGCGGCCGGGTCGTCACCGCGGGCACCGTCGCCGAGGTGATCGCCGGGCGGCCGTCCCGGATCTCCTTCGAGCTGCCCGAGTTCGCCGGCGCCGCGCTCCCCCTGCTGGCCCCGGCCGAGGTCACCGTCGACGGCCGCAAGGTCACCGTGCAGACCACCGCCCTCCAGCAGACCCTCCACGACCTGCTCGGCTGGGCCCACCACCACGGCGTCGTGCTCGGCGCCCTGGACGCCCGCAGCGCCTCGCTGGAGGAGGCCTTCCTCGCCATCGCCTCCGAGGCCGCCCACCAGGCCCCGCCGCAGGCACCCGCCGCCCCCGCCCGTCCCGCCCGCCGCCGCCTGATCGGATCCGCCCGATGACCACCGCCGCCAACGCTGCCACCGGTGCCCCGAGCACCACCGCCGGCCGTCTGCTCTCCCTCGGCCGCGCCGAGGCCACCCTGCTGCTGCGCAACCGCACCGCCCTGTTCACCGCCGTGGTGCTGCCGGTGGTGCTGATCAGCTCGCTGCGCGGAATCCTCAAGAAGCAGGCCGAGAACAACCCCGGTCTGGACGTCGACTCGATGCTGGTCTACGGCTCGGTCGGGATGGTCCTGGCCTTCGTCGTGTACTACAACCTGACCGCCGCGTACGTCGGGCGGCGCGGTGAACTGGTACTCAAGCGGCTGCGCACCGGCGAGGCCCGGGACATCGAGATCATGCTCGGCACGGCCGTCCCCTCGCTCGTCCTCGGCCTGCTGATGGCCGCCCTGATCGGGGTCGGCGGCGGCCTCGGCCTGCACCTGACCGTGCCGGTCAACCCGCTGCTGATGCTGGTCGGCCTGGCACTGATCCTGGGCACCATGATCGCCCTGGCCGCGCTGTCCAGCGCGTTCACCAAGACCGTGGAGAGCGCGGGCATCACCACCCTGCCGGTCATGCTGGTCATGCAGTTCGGCTCCGGCCTGTTCGTCCCGCTGGAGGTCATGCCCTCGCAGCTGGCCGACGCCTGCCGGCTGCTGCCGACCACCCCGGCCTTCCAGCTGATCCGGGTCGGCTGGTTCGGCACCGACGGCTCGGCCGCCGCGACCGGCTTCGCCGGCAGCTGGGGCACCGCCGCCCCGCACCTCGTCACCGGCACGGTCTGGCTGGGCCTCGCCGTCTGGGGCGCGGTGCGCTACTTCCGCTGGGAGCCCCGCCGCTGAGCGATCGTCGGCAATCCGAAGGACCGCCCCCCGATCGACCTCTGATATGAAGGCAGCAGCAGGATCATGGTCGGACCGGGGGGACAGCACGTGGACATGCGCTCACCGCTGCGCAGGTGGCGCGGCTTCGGCAAACCCCAGCGCGCCGAGATCTACTTCCGCTGGTCGATCTACCTGATGCCGCTGGCCGCGGTGCCGATGGCGCTGCTCAACCTCGGCGCCCACCTCGACCAGTACTCGGCCGGCTCCGCCCGGGTCTCCCTGGCCGTCTCGCTGGCCACCACGCTGGTCGGCATCCGGGCCTGCCGGACCTCGCTCGACCACTACCTCGGACGGCCCGCCGACCACCGCCGCTGGCTCGTGACCAACGGCGCGGTCACCGTCGCCGGCACCTGGGCCCTGCTGCTGACCGGCCCGAAGGCGGACGGGACCGGCGCTCCGCCGTCCATCGTCCTGGTCGCCACCGTCCTGCTGATCGTCGCCTGCGGCCCGATCTCCATCGGCCTGCGGCTGTGGTGGTCCGCCCCGGCCGCCGTCCTCCTCGCCCTGCTGGTCGCCCCAGCGATGGTCCTGGCCGGGCTGAGCGCCGCCACCACCGCCGGACAGCTGATCGGCACCCTGCTCGGGATGCCCTTCATCGCGGCGAGCTGCCGCAGCTTCGCCTGGCTGACGGCCGTGGTCTGGGAACTGGACGGCGCCCGCGAGACCCAGTCCCGGCTCGCCGTCGCCGAGGAGCGGCTGCGCTTCTCCCGCGACCTGCACGACGTGATGGGCCGCAACCTCACCACCATCGCGCTGAAGAGCGAGCTCGCCGTCCAGCTCGCCAAGCGCGGGCGCCCGGAGGCCGCCGACCAGATGGTCGAGGTGCAGCGGATCGCCCAGGAGTCGCAGCGCGAGGTCCGGGACGTCATCCGCGGCTACCGCACCGCCGACCTGCACGCCGAGGCGATCGGCGCCCGCGCGGTGCTCCGCTCCGCCGACGTCACCTGCGAGATCGACCTCGGCGAGGACGCCGACCGGCTCCCGTCCCCGGTGCAGTCGGTGCTCGGCTGGGTGATCCGCGAGGCCACCACCAACGTGCTGCGGCACAGCGAGGCCGTCCGCTGCCGGATCCGGCTGCGGCAGGAGGACGGCCGGGCGGTGCTGGAGCTGGAGAACGACGGGGTTCCCGCCGTACCGTTGCCCTCCCCCGGCGGCGGCACCGGGCTGCGCGGCCTGCGCGAACGGCTGGCCGCCCACGACGGCGAACTGACCGTCCCGGACTCCGCACCCGGTACCTTCCGGATGCTCGCCACCGTCCCGCTGCCAGGCTGAGGAGGACCCCCGATGACCGAGAACGCCACGCCCGTCCGCGTCCTGCTCGCCGACGACGAGCACCTGATCCGCGGCGCGCTGGCCGCGCTGCTCTCGCTGGAGGACGACATCGAGGTGATCGCGCAGGCCGGCTCCGGCCCGGAGGCGCTGGCGATGGCGCAGTCGCACCGGCCCGACGTCGCGGTGCTGGACCTGCAGATGCCCGGCAGGGACGGCATCGAGGTGGCCGCCGAACTGCGCCGACTGCTGCCGGACTGCCGCTGCATGATCGTCACCGGCCACGGCCGTCCCGGCCACCTGAAGCGGGCGCTGGAGGTCGGGGTGCGCGGCTTCCTGCCCAAGACCGTCTCGGCCGCGGACCTGGCCGGCATCATCCGCACCGTGCGCTCCGGCGGCCGGTACGTCGACCCGGAGCTGGCGGCGGACGCGATCAGCGCGGGCGAGACCCCGCTGACGCCCCGCGAGACGGACGTCCTGGAACTGGCCGCCGACGGCACCCCGATCGCCGAGATCGCCACCCGGGCCGCGCTCTCCCAGGGCACCGTCCGCAACTACCTGTCCTCGGCGGCCACCAAGCTGGGCGCGGAGAACCGGCACGCGGCGGTGCGGATCGCCCGCGAGCACGGCTGGATCTGAGCAGCCGCGCCCGCGGGCGCTGAGCAGCCGCGCCCGCGGGCGCTGAGCAGCCGCGCCCGCGGGCGTCATGGGGTCACTGCCAGGTGGTGCCGGTCAGCCGCTCGTACACCTCGATGTACTTGGACCGGGTCTTCTCCACGACCTCGGCGGGCAGCGCCGGCGGCGGCTGCTCGCTGTAGCGGTCCCAGCCGGAGGCCGGGGAGACCAGCCAGTCGCGGATCAGCTGCTTGTCGAAGGACGACTGCGAGCGGCCCGGCCGGTACTCGTCGGCCGGCCAGTAGCGCGAGGAGTCCGGGGTGAGCACCTCGTCGCCGATCACCAGCTCGCCGTCCAGCAGGCCGAACTCGAACTTGGTGTCGGCCAGGATGATGCCGCGGTCGCGGGCGACGTCGCGGGCGCGGGCGTAGACGTCCAGGGTGGTGCGGCGCAGCTGGTTGGCCAGCTCGGCGCCGATCCGGCGGGCGGTCTCCTCGTAGGGGACGTTCTCGTCGTGCTCGCCGACCTCGGCCTTGAGCGCCGGGGTGTAGATCGGGGCGGGCAGCTCGGAGCTGTTCTCCAGGCCCTCGGGGAGCGCGATGCCGCAGACCGTGCGGCTCTCCTCGTACTCGGTCAGGCCGGAGCCGGCCAGGTAGCCGCGGGCGACCGCCTCGACCGGGATCATCTCCAGGCTCCGGCAGACCAGCGTGCGGCCCTTCCAGTCGGCGGGGGCGCCGGCCGGGACCTCGGTGGAGATCACGTGGTTGGGGACGATGTCCTCGATCCGCCCGAACCACCACAGCGAGAGCTGGGTGAGGATGCGGCCCTTGTCGGGGATCTCGTTCGGCAGCACCCAGTCGTGGGCGGACGTCCGGTCGCTGGCGACCATGACGAGCTCACCCGACTCGGTGCGGTAGAGGTCGCGCACCTTGCCGGTGTGCAGGTGGACCAGGCCGGGCACCTGGACCGGCTCGGGCTTGGTGACAAATCCGCTCAAGGTGTCTCAGTCCTCAGGGGTCGTTCGCGGGCGTGGGGCACTGCGAAAGGGGAGGTCACTGCCCCCGCAGTCTTTCACGCCCGGCGGACCTCAGTTCTTGCAGAGCCGGTCCAGCAGGTTGGCGGTGGCCCGCTGGATCCGCTCGTCGGTCAGTCCGGGGCGGCCGAGCGCGGGCGACCAGGCGAAGGTGCCGGCCGCGAAGACGTACGCGCCGCTGGGCGCCCGGTACAGCGAGGTCTCCTGGTAGCGGGTGCGGCCGGCCGGGTCCTGGTAGGGCGAGTGCGCCAGCAGGACCCGCTCGGTGTGCTCGGGCAGCGCCACCTTGGGGTAGTAGCGGTCGGCCTCGCCGGCGACCAGGCCGGGCAGCTCGTCGCCCTCCTGCAGGCCGGTGCCGTCCCAGAGCCAGTGCGCGGTGTGCCGGGCGACCAGCGGGACGGGCGCGGCGACCCGGCCCGAGTACTGCACGCCGAGCAGGTGCTGCTCGGGCTCCCCCGCGTCCCGCCACAGCGCGCTGGAGGCGCCGGTCGCGCCCGCCGCCGGACTGCCGGGCCCGACCTTCTGGCGCTTGCGGCAGTTGAGCAGCCGGTTGGGCTCGCCGGAGGCGGCGGCGGTCAGCTCGACCCGCCAGTACATGGTGTTGGCGGAGAGGAACACCAGCGAGGTGCCGCCGTCCCGGGCCCGCTCGGCGGCCCGGCGCATCGGCGCGGACCAGTACTCGTCGTGGCCGGGGAAGACCAGCGCCCGGTGCCGGGACGGGTCGACCAGGCCGGCGTGCAGGTCGGTGGCGGTGGCGTAGGAGAGGTCGTAGCCGTAGCGCTCGGCCCAGCGGATGAAGTCGTACGCGTGGCCGACGTGCAGCGGCAGTCCGGCGGTCGCGTGCGGGCGGTCGAAGGAGACGGTGACGGCCGCCTCCGGCTCGCCGACCAGGCCGCCCAGGCCGTCCCAGGCGTGGTACAGGCTGGCCCCGGTGCGACCGTCCTCGGGGAAGAGGTTGTAGGCCTGCCAGGTCACGTCGGGGAGCACCAGCAGCAGCTCGGCGGCGTGCCCCTGGTCGTCGAAGTCCCGCACGGTGAACGGGATGTGGCTGCGGTGCAGCATGTCCGCGGTGGTCAGCACGGCGACGTACGAGCCGGGCTTCCAGTGCACTGGGACCTGCAGCCGCCAGGAGTGCCACCAGTGGTGGCAGGAGACCGTCCGGTCGACCACCAGCGGGGCGGGCTGGGCGAGGCCGGCGATCAGCGGGCTGGAGGTGACGTGGCGAGCGCCGTCGCCGCCGTAGTGGCCGATCCGGTAGACGTCCACGGTGAACTCGCGGGGCGGGTTGACGGTGACCCGGAAGTCGACCGAGCCGCCGGGCCGGATCACCCCGGCCGAGGCGAAGCCCTTGATCTGCTGGTCCACGTCGTTGGCACCCTGCGGGGTGCCGACCGGCGGCTTGGGGCGCACACCGGCGGTCAGCGGCTGCTGGCCGGGCGCGTCCACCGAGACGTACCAGGGGACGGCGCCCTCCGCCCCGGCCAGGTACTGGTCCGGGCTGCGCAGCCAGGGCAGCGGTCCCTGCCCGAAGGGGTCGGAGACGCTGTAGGCGTGCGTTCCGGACTCCCAGCGGGGGTTGAGTTCGGTGCCCACGCGCCCCTCCCAGGTGCACTTCCGTGACTCCTCGCCCGCCTCCGGGCGCTCCCGATCCGGTGTCGACGCTCCTCGCTCCGGCGCTCTCCCCCCGGCCTTCCGGCCGGGGGTGCCCCCATCGCTCACGTGTTGCTCGTCGCTTTCGGCACCGGCGCGCCCTTCGGCTCCCGAGGCCCGGTTGGCACGTGCCCCCCGGGTGTGCGTGCGGTCCAATACACCACAGAGTGCTGGTGCTCCGTCACCCTCCGGTGCCAATTGGTGCCGGGAATCTCGCGGGCCGCCCGGAGGGGGCCCCCGGCCTGCGAGGACGACCGGCGGCCGGGCCGTCCGGGGGCGCGTACGGGAGCGTCGAGCGCCGTCCCACCCGTCACAGCCGGACCGGCTTCTCCAGGCGGACGTCGGCCGCGTCCAGCCAGGCGCGCAGCGGGCCGTCCTGGCCCTGCTCGACGGCCTGGGCGACCGGGCCGGCCAGGTCGGTGCGGCGGACCCCTCCGAGCAGCAGCACCGGGCCGTCCAGCCAGTCCAGTCCGGGGGCGCCGCCGGCGGTGTCCACGGCCGCGCAGCAGACCATCGCGGTGACGTGGTCGACCAGCAGGTCGCGGCCGGAGCGGTCGGGTTCGAGCAGCGGCGCCGGGGCCGTGGTCCGGGCCAGCTGGGCGGCGAGGGCGGCGGCCAGCTGCTCGCCGTCGCCCTCGGCGAGCCGGACCAGCAGCCGGGTGAGGGTCGGAGCGCCCGGGCGGGACTGCGGGGCGAGGCGGTCCAGGGCCGCCTGCAGGGCGGCGGCGCCCGCCCGCCAGCCGGCGTCCACCGCCTCGGCCGGGTAGTCGGTCCACTCCAGCTCGTGCCAGGCGCCGGCCGCCGGGCGGCCGAAGAACAGCTCGGCGGCGAGCCGGGACACCGCCCGGTCGACGCTGCCGGGCTGCTCCAGCAGGTCGCAGGCGGGGCGGTCGCCGAGCCGGCTGCCGTAGCCGTCGGCCAGCCGGTCCCGACGGGAGAGCTCGGTCAGCGCGGAGACCACGCCGGCGTTGAGGTGGGCCGGGTGGCGGCCGAGCCGCCAGGCGGGCAGCGCGACCCGGGTGAGCAGCCGGTCCCAGCCGGCGTAGGCGAGGCCGACCTGTTCCTGGGCGGCGATCCGCAGCCCGTAGTCGACCGTCCTGGCCTGCTCGGAGGCCCACGCCGCGACGGAGCGCTCCAGCTCGGCGGAGTGGCCGCGGCAGGCCCCGAGCAGTCGGCGGGTGATCCGGCGGGTGATCCGGTCGGCGAGGGCGGCCGGGCCGCGCCGCGGCGGCCGGGGCGGGGCCGCCAGGGTGCCGCCGCCGAGACCGGGGGCGGCGCCCCGGCCGGAGTCCAGGCAGGCGTCCAGGCTGCGCAGGAAGCGGCGGGCGGCGGCGATCTCCGGGTCGGCGGAGGCGGCGCTGCCGGCCACCACGGGGGCGAGCAGGGCGCGCAGCTCGCCGGCCCGCATCCACCAGAGGAAGGGAGAGCCGATCACCAGCACCGGCGCGGGCGCACCGGGGTGCGGCCGCAGCGGGCCGGGGCGTCGCGGCGGCGGGACGTCCTCCAGCCAGCTGTCGCAGTCCGGGGTGAGGGCGACGGTGGAGGGCGCGGGGACGTCCAGCCGGCCGGCGAGTTCGTCGATCAGCCGGTACAGCTCGGGGGCCTCGGCGCGGTCCAGCGGGACGGCGGGGGTCCGGGGCGGCTCGGCCCGGCGCAGGGCGCGGGCGGTCAGCCCGGCGACCAGCAGGGTCAGCGCGGCGACGGCGCAGACCGCCCAGCGGGCGGCGTCCCAGCCGGCGGCGTCGGCCGCGCCGGGCGCGCCGATCCGGCCGGTGAACCGGCCCGCGAGCAGGACCACCGCCACGGCGGCGGGCAGGACGGCGGCGGCCCGGGCGAGGCCTCGGACCCGCAGGACCGCCTGGGCGTGAGCGCGCGCGGTGTCGACAGCGGCCATACGGTGCGGCACCCCCTTCGGAGTCCTCGGGTGCCCGGCTAGGGGCCCTGAGCCGACTCGAAACGATCGGTTCCGACCGGGAAGCGGAGGCGTCCGATCCCGGTAGTGCATGCTGCGTGGCGCTACTGACATTTTCGACGCCCCGGTGCGGGTGGTCGTTCCGGATCGCCCCGGTTTCCACTCGTCCCGGTGACATCGCCCGGATTCCGGACGCCGACGACCGGTCCGGTGCGAAGCACCCGGCGACCGCCCGGCCGGACGCCGTCCAGCATCCCCCCGTGGCAGCGTCGCTACCCGGCGGCGCCCCCCGCGCGCGAGCCCCGCACGCTGCGATCCAGCGCACCATAAGGCCGTGCGCGTGGTTACGTCAGCCGGATGCGGGTGCTGTCACTCGATGGGCTGGAATCCGTCCGCCGAACGGTACGGCTGCCCCCGGAGCCGCTCCGGCCCCGAAACGCCGGGGGCGCTGCGGCCATGGGAGTTGGTTCCCACGGTCCGCAGCGCCCTCGGAGCGGTCCCGACGCAGTCCCGGAGCGATCCCGGATCCGCCTCGGCTCGGCCTGACCTCCCTACGCGGTGGCCGCCTTCAGCGCGATGTCGGTGCGGTGCTGGCCGCCCTTGAGGGAGATCCGGTCCACCGCGGCGTACGCGTGCCCGCGCGCCTCGGCCAGGTCCGCGCCGGTCGCGGTGACCGACAGCACGCGGCCGCCGGCGCTCAGCACCTGCCCGTCCTCGCCCGTCCTCGTGCCGGCGTGCAGCACGAACGCGGTACCGTCCGCCTCGGCCTCGGCCAGGCCCTCGATCGGGTCGCCGGTGCGCGGCGCGGCCGGGTAGCCCTCGGAGGCGACGACCACGGTGACGGCCGCGCCCTCGTCCCAGCGCAGCGGCTCCAGCTGGTCCAGGGTGCCGGTGGCGGAGGCCAGCAGCACCGCGGCCAGCGGGGTGCGCAGCCGGGCCAGCACGACCTGGGTCTCCGGGTCGCCGAAGCGGGCATTGAACTCGATCACCCGGGTGCCGCGCGAGGTGAGCGCCAGGCCCGCGTACAGCAGGCCGGAGAACTCCGTGCCGCGGCGGCGCAGCTCGTCCACGGTCGGCTGCAGGACGGTCTCCAGGACCTCCTCGACCAGCCCGTCGGGCGCCCACGGCAGCGGCGAGTAGGCGCCCATGCCGCCGGTGTTGGGGCCCTCGTCGCCGTCCAGCGCGCGCTTGAAGTCCTGCGCGGGCTGCAGCGGGACGACGGTGGTGCCATCGGTGATCGCGAACAGCGAGACCTCGGGGCCGTCGAGGTACTCCTCGATGACCACGCGCTCGCAGGACGCGGCGTGCGCCAGCGCGGCCTCGCGGTCGGAGGTGACCACGACGCCCTTGCCGGCGGCGAGGCCGTCGTCCTTGACCACGTACGGGGCGCCGAAGGCGTCCAGCGCCTCGGCGGCCTCCGCGGCGGTCGTGCAGACGTAGGAGCGGGCGGTGGGGACGCCGGCGCCGGCCATCACGTCCTTGGCGAAGGCCTTGGAGCCTTCGAGCTGGGCGGCCGCGCCGGACGGGCCGAACACCGGGATGCCGGCCGCGCGCACGGCGTCGGCGACGCCGGCGACCAGCGGGGCCTCCGGGCCGACCACGACCAGGGTGGCGCCGAGCCGCTCGGCCAGCGCGGTGACCTGGGCACCGTCGAGCTGGTCGACCGGGTGGACCGTCGCCACCTGTGCGATCCCGGCGTTGCCCGGGGCACAGTGCAGCTCGGTCACGGCGGGATCTTGGGACAGAGAGCGGCACAGGGCGTGTTCGCGGGCGCCGCCGCCGATGACGAGGACCTTCACGCCTCGCAAGCGTAGTCGGTGGCCTGTTCAGGCCGCTCTCCGGTCCCGTCGGATCGTCCAGGAGAAGAGCTCCGTACGCCGACGATCCAGGAGGATCCTCCAAGCCCGGAGGGGTCCGGAGCGCGCTGGGTGTCCGGGTCACGACCACGGGTCACCGGCCCCTCGCTCGGACGGGTGAAATCCCGCCGACCCCCGCAACCCGCTCACCTCGGGTTCCGATGGCCGAAACCGGTAACGATCAACCGGGAAGCTTCCCCACGGTCAGCCATTTGGCGGTAAGAAGTGCTGTTGGACAACCACCGGCAGACACCACGTCAGCCGATGCGCCGACAGACCCAGTCGCCCGCCCGCCACAGGGAGCCCCACAGGTGAGCCAGCCGGAAATGCAGCCCGAGGAGAGTGCCTGGGGCAAGGAGATCGGCGAGGAGGACCCGCCCGCCGCCGCCGCGGTCCGCCGGGCCCCGACCCGCCACCACACCGACCTGAGCACCCGCCAGTTCCCGCTCGGGGACTGGGGTGAGCCGGCCGAGCGGCTGGAGGAGCTCTACCGGTGGTCCGAGGAGCGGGCGGTGGAGGCCATCGAGTGGTACCGCCGGGACCGGGTCTGGAAGCGCCGGTGGGCGCGCCTGCTGCGGTTCGGCACGGCCGGCTTCGCGGTGGGCGGGGTGACCGCCCCGCTGGTCGACCTGGCCGGCGGCTTCGCGCACGGCACCAGCTGGGGCTACGTCGGCCTGGCGCTCTCCGCCGCCTGCTACGGCGCCGACCGGGCCTTCGGCCTCACCTCCGGCTGGATGCGGGACGTCTCCACCGGACAGGCCCTGCAACGCCGCCTGGAGGCCTTCCAGTTCGACTGGGCGTCGGAGTGCGTGCGCGAGGTGCTCGGCCCCACCGAGGGCACCGCGGGCGAGGCCGCCGAGCGCTGCCTGGGCGTGCTGCGCCGGTTCTGCGAGGACATCTCCGACATGGTCCGCACCGAGACCTCGGAGTGGATGCTGGAGTTCCGCGCGTCGATGACCCAGCTGCCCACCCAGACCCCGGGGAGCTGGGGCGGACGCTCCGAGCCGGGGGTGGGCGCCCAGGTACGGGTGCTGCCGCCGCCGGGCACCCGGCCCACCATGCCGCGCCAGCGGCCGCCGGAGGGACCGCTGAGGTAGGGCGCCGCGGGCGGGCAGCCACTGCGGGCGGCTCCGGCGGGCGGGCGGGCCGGCCGGGCGCTACGCGAAGACGATCATCGAGCCCTGGGTGACGCTCCTGGTCGCCGCCGCGTACAGGCCCGACCAGGCGTGCCGCTCCCGGGCGAAGGGATGCACGTCGTCGATCGGCGGCCCGAAGGGCTGTTCCAGACCGGTCGGGCCGAGCGGCCGGGTCGGGTCCGGCGGGTTGAGCGGGTCGATGCCCAGCGCCGGTGCCACGGCCTGCAGTTCGCGCAGCAGTCCGTGGCTGGAGCCGAGCGGGCCGCCGGAGGCCAGCAGCGCGTCGTCCACCAGCGGCACCGCGAACTCGACCGGCACGTACGCGCCCGCGTGGTCGAAGTGCCAGACCAGGTGCGACTGTTCGGCGCTGCTCTCGAACATCTCCAGCAGCTGCTCGTAGTCGCCGCCGAGCGCGTCGACCGGGGTGATGTCCAGACCGGTGAGGCCCAGCAGGAAGGCGCGGCGCAGGAAGTGCAGCGAGTCGTAGTCGAAGGCGGCTATCGGCTCGACCGCGCCGCTGATGCCCGGGACGTACTCGTAGACCGGCACCTCGGGCAGCCCGCGCGAGGCCAACACCGCGTTGTAGAGGGCTAGATCGTCCCGGAAGGGGTTGTCGGGGCTGTGGCTCAGCACGTCCACCAACGGGACGAGCCAGAGGTCGCAGGCCATGGCCGGCAGTTCCTCTCCGGGCGGCGGGGGATCGCCCTCGGGGCGGGGCGACGACGGGGGGTCGGTACCCGGACGGCCCTTTCGCGGGGCCCCCGGTCCGATGCCCGACCACCCTACCGGCCCGGGGCGGCGTGCGGGCCTGGCCGTCCCTGCGGGGCCTCGGGGGGCGGAGCGGACAGCCGACGGCCGAACCGGCCGTACGGCACCGAGCGCGGCTGCGGCACCAGGCCGAGGCCCAGTCCCAGCTCACGGCCCAGTTCGCGGCCGACCTCGTCGCCGCGCGGGGGCCGCTCGGCGCGGGCCGCACCGGGCTCGGCGGCCGGTCCCGGCGGGGGCCCGGGCAGGGGCTCCGGGGCCGACGGCCCGCCGGGGCCCGGCGGCACCGGCGGCGTCTGCGGTCCGGTGGTCTCGGCGAGCAGCCCGAGCACCGTCACGGACTCCAGCGGCTGCCCGGCCAGCTCGGCCAGCAGCCGGGCGGTGTACAGGTTGTACTCGCAGATGATCCGGTGCGCGCCGGCCAGGTCGTGCGCCTCGATCGCCCCGACCAGCTCCGGATGGCGGTCCCAGCAGACCCCGGCCAGGCTGGGCATCTCCCGCAGGTAGGGGGCGGCGAACATCCAGGACTGCACCCTCAGCCAGTCCAGGTACTCGGCGATCCGGCGGTTGCCGAGCAGTCCGGCGACCTCCTGCCAGAACCTGCGGTCGCAGCCCACCATCACGTCCAGGTTCCCGGCCCGGGCGGCCCGGACGGCCGCGTCGGCCCGGCGGTGCAGCGAGGGCAGCCGGCTGAGGTCGGGCAGGGCCCGGCGGGTGACGAACTGACGGTGGAAGCTGTCGGTGAGCAGCACCCGGGACTCGAAGATCTCCAGGAAGTCGTCCCAGCACAGCTCGGGCACCGTGAAGCCGCGGTGGTGCTCGGCCCGCAGCAGCCCCTGCGCGCCGAGGTCGACCAGCGCCTCCCGGGCCGGGGTCGCGGAGACGCCGTACAGCTCGGCGATCTCCTTGACGGTGAAGTTGCGGCCGGCCGCCAGTCGGCCGGCCATCATCTCCTCGCGCAGCGCACCGGCGATCTGCTCGCGCAGGCTGTTGCGCTGGATGACGGGGCGGGGGGCGTCGCCTGCGCCGTTGACGGGCATGGGCGCGACCTCCTCGGGCGGTCCTACCGTGCCGGCCCTCCTGGGCCGACGGGAACACGACGAGTGCTCATCTTCTCAAACCCGCCCGGGCCGGGTCCGAACCAACCCTCCCGAACGCCGCCCACCCGGCCCGGATCAGCGCTGGACCGGCGCCGGGATCCCCAGCAGGCGGTCCCGCAGCACCGGGAAGTCCGCACGCGCCGCGGCCACCTCGGCCGGGTCGAACTCGACCGTCAGCACCTCCTCCTCCGTCCCCGCCTCGGCCAGTACCCGGCCCCACGGGTCCACCACGATGCTGTGCCCGGCCTGCTCCACCCCCGCGTGCGTCCCGGCGGTGTTGCACGCCAGCACGAAGGCCTGCTCCTCCACCGCCCGGGCCCGGGCCAGCAGCGTCCAGTGCTCGCGCCGCCGGGCCGGCCAGGCCGCCGGGACCACCAGCAGCTGCGCACCGGCGTCCAGCAGCGCCCGGAACAGCTCCGGAAAGCGCAGGTCGTAGCAGGTGGCCAGGCCCAGCGTGGCGAAGTCGGTGGGCGCGGTGACGATCTCCTGACCGGCGCCCATCACCACCGCCTCGCCACTGTCGAAGCCGAAGCGGTGGATCTTGCGGTAGGTGTGCACCAGCTCGCCGTCCGGGGCGAACAGCATCGAGGTGTTGTAGATCGGCCCGTCCGGGTCGCGCTCGACGATCGAACCGGCGTGCAGCCAGACCCCGGCAGCCCGGGCGGCGGCCGCCATCGCGTCCGAGGTGGGCCCGTCCAGGCCCTCCGCGCCGTCCGACCAGAGGTCGTACGCGAAGCCGCCGAGCGGCCACAGCTCCGGCAGCACCACCAGGTCGGCGCCCTGCTGCGCCCGGACGAGCGCCGCCGCCCTGGCCCGCCGCTCGGCGGGCGGCTCGGCGTCGGAGACCGCGAGTTGGATCAATGAAGCGCGCACAGTACCACCGTCCACGGCAATAGACCTACGATCGTCACCCGAAAGCGCTGCCCAGCTGTCCCCCGGCAGCGTAACGTGCGGTTAGCGTGCGCGCCCGGAAGCCGGACCATCCCGGTCGGCGGTGACGGCGGGGCGCGGACGGCAAGGAAGCTGACGGAGGGCCGGAGATTCCCGTGACGGACAACCAGACCGTGCAGGCTTACACGGAGGCGTGGGCCCAGAGCATCGAGTCCATATCGGAGCTGGTCGCCCCCCTCCCCGAGGGCTCCTGGAACCGGGCCACCGAGTGCCCCGGCTGGTCCGTCCGGGACGTCGTCTCACACGTCATCGCGGTCGAGTCCGAGCTGCTCGGCGACCCGCGCCCGATCCATTCGCTGCCGCGTGACCTCCGTCACGTGACCACCGAGTTCGCCCGCTACGTCGAGCTGCCGGTCGACAAGCGCCGCTGCCACACCGCGCTGGAGATGACCGGCGAGCTGGAGTACACGATCATCCGCCGCTCCCGGGCGCTGCGGAACGCCAAGCAGACGCCCTCCGAGCCGGTGCGCTGGCCGGCCGGGCCGCTCGCCCGGGACGTCCCGTACCACGAGCTGCTGCGGATGCGGGCCTTCGACGTCTGGGTGCACGAGCAGGACCTGCGCCGGGCCCTGGATGCCCCCGGCAACCTGGACGCCCCGGCCGCGCTGATCGCCCGGGACCTCCTGCTGGAGCTGCTGCCCAAGGCCGTCGCCAACAAGGCCGGCGCCCCGGCCGGGACGGCCCTGGTGCTGGACGTCACCGGCCCGGTGGAGTTCCTGCGCACCGTCCGGGTCGACGCCACCGGCCACTGCACCGTGGACGAGTCGATCAGCCTGGCCCCCGACGTCCAGCTCACCATGGGCTGGGAGACGTACGTCCGGCTCGCCTGCGGCCGCGGTCGGCCGGGACCGGTCTCCGTCGAGGGCGACAAGGAGCTGGCCGAGCGGGTGCTGGCGAACTTCTCGGTCACCATCTGAGCTCCGGCCCCCACCACCCGGCGTGCACGCACCACCGCACGCCGGGTCGGCACCACTCGTGCGTCCATGCGTCAACCCGGCACCAGCCACCTCACCTGTTCGGCCTCGTTGTTCCCGGCAGTCCTGCCATCACCCGGAAGAACGAGGAGCATTCCCGGGGACGGCGAACAGAGGACGATGGTGCTGGTGCGGTCGAGCTTCCCGGTCACCGGGCAGCCGATCAGAGTCGTGATGATCGACGGGGAGCCGTGGTTCGTCACGACGGACGTGTGCCGGATCCTGGGCCGCGGCAACGCGGCGCAGGCTGTGACGGGCCTGGAGGACCACCGGCACCGCACCGTCGACATGCGGTCCGTAACTGTCACCAAGAGTGATAGTCACGACGTTTCCCAGGTCGGAAACTGTGTCGAGCGGGTCGGCATCAGGGGTGGCACGGCCGTCCCGCGGTGCTCGAAGGTCAAGATCGTGGATCTGGTCCGCATGCTCGTCGTGGCACCTGCACCGGTCCCTGTCGGTGACGGACCACTGACCGTGGAGCTGCACGGCGCGCGGATCCTCGGGACAGCCCGGCAGATTTCGGACCTGATGCGCGAGTACGGCCGCTGAGCCGCATGCGCATGCTCTCGGAAATTCCGAGGGCCTGCGCATGTCCGCAGGTCGGAAACCCTACGCCCCGGCCGCCGCGACCTTCCGGCGCAGCCGCAGGATCATCGCCGCGCCCACCGCCAGCGGGACGTACTGCCAGCAGAACGCCCAGCGGAAGGCGGTCGCCGAGTACGACCCGGCGCCGTCCGGGGAGAGCGCGTCCAGCAGCACGCCGATGCCGAACAGCGTGATCATCGTGCCGATGAAGCCGCCCATGTTGACGATGCCGGAGGCGGTGCCGAGCCGCTCCGGGGGGTTCCCCGAGCGCGCGTAGTCCAGGCCGACCAGCGAGGCCGGGCCGTTGCTGCCCATCACCAGGATGATCCCGACCAGCAGCCAGGTCGGCGGGTGCCCACCGGGCCAGGACAGCACCAGCGCCCAGCCGAGCGCGGTGGTCACGATGACGGTCAGCACGATCGGCATCCGGGCGCGCGCCGTGGCGGAGAGCAGCCGCCCGAAGACGAAGCCGAAGGTCATGTTGCTGAGCACCAGCAGGGTCAGCAGCCCGCCAGCGCCGGCCCGGGACATCCCCTGCGCCTCGACCAGGTAGGGCAGGCCCCAGAGCAGGCCGAAGGCGTTGCCGGGGAACTGGGTGGTGAAGTGCACCCACAGGCCCAGCCGGGTGCCCGGCTCCCGCCAGCAGGCCGCGACCTGTCGGCCGAGGCCCGGCCGGTCGCGCCGCTCCACCGGCCGCACCGGGGCTGCCGACGCGGCCGACGCCTGCGGCGCTTCCGGGGCTCCGTGGTCCGGTGACTCCCGGAGGAACAGCGCGACCAGTGCGAACACCGCGACGCCGAGCAGCGCGATCGCGGCGAAGGTGGGGGTCCAGCCCTCGCTGTGCAGCGCCTGCGCCAGCACCACGGTGGTGACCAGGTTGCCGCCCATCCCGGCCAGACCGGTCAGCTGGGCCACGAACGGGTTCCGGGCCGCCGGGAACCAGCGGGCGGCGATCCGCAGCACGCTGATGAAGGTCATCGCATCGCCGCAGCCGAGCACCGCCCGGGAGGCCAGCGCGGGGGCGAAGGAGGAGCTGAACGCGAAGGCCAGCTGTCCGGTGCTCAGCAGTACGACCCCGAGCAGCAGCACCCGGCGCGGGCCGAAGCGGTCCACCAGCAGACCGACCGGGATCTGCATGGCCGCGTAGACCAGCACCTGGAGGATCGAGAAGGTGGAGAGCGCCGAGGCGCCGATGCCGAAGCGGTCGGCGGCGTCCAGGCCGGCCACGCCGAGGCTGGTGCGGTGGATGACGGCCAGGACGTAGACGCTGACGCCGACGGACCAGGCCAGCCAGGCCGCGCGACCGCCGGGCGGTGCGGGGGCGGGTTCGTGGACGGCCGGGGGCTCTGCGCCGGGCCGGGGAGCGGAGGCGGACAGGGGTGCTGCTGGACTGGCGGGCTCCACGGTCATAGTGCGACCAGGTTAGTCATCCCATGATGGGAGGCCCAGGGCGGGGTTCGGTCGCCCCGGGGCGCACCCGCGACCCCCCGGGCCCGCAGATCCGCCGGTGCGCTCCCCCGGCTCCCCGGCCCCGGCCCGATTGCGGAACGCGAACGCCCCGGCCCGGTCGCGGCCCGGCTCGATTGCGGAACGCGAACGCCCCGGCCCGGTCGCGGCCTGCTTCAGCCCGTCAGCGTCCAGGACACCGAGCGGGTCATGAAGCGGTCCCGGAAAGCCTCGTCCCGCACCCAGTCGGTGGTGTCCCGGACGGTCGCCGTCACGGTGGCCGTCCGGCCCGGAGCCACGTCCAGCTGCGCGGTGTCCAGCCAGGAGCCGTCGGCGGACTGCGGCGTCACCGGGACGCCGTCCACCTTCCACTCCACCTTCAGCTGCCGTGGCCCGGTCAGCGGCAGCGGCCGGACGTCGAGCCGGGGCCGCCCGGTCACCTCGCCGGGCGCCGGGTGCGGGGCGTCGGTCGGGCGGATCTTGCGGTACAGCTCCTCGATGATCGCCTCGCGCGAGGGCAGGTTGTAGGCACTGCCCAGGGTCCGCATGACCGAGTCCTGGGTCGGCCGGTAGAGGCCGTTGGCGCTGCGGTACGCCCCGACGACGCCGGCGCCGTCCGGGGACACCGCACCCAGCCAGCGCCACCACTTGGTCTGCTTCCTGCGCATGTCGTCGGCGTTGAGGGCGGAGAGGTTCGGGTAGTCGGCGTCGTCGGGGGCGCTGTCGTACTCGTCGCCGAGGTCCCCCACGGTGTGCCCGATCTCGTGCTGGATGATCCGCCCGGCGTCCTGGCTGCCGCCCGCCAGGGTGGTCACCCCGGTGCCGCCGGCGCCGCCGTACTCGGTGGAGTTGGCCAGCGCTATCAGGTACTGCGGCCCGGCGCCGTCCCCCGCGTACCGGGCGGTGGCGGCCTCGTCGGCGCAGAGCAGCCGGGCGGTGCCCTCGCACCAGAAGTGCATGCCGAGCGGGGTGGCCGGGTTGCGGCCGCGGCTCTCGCTCTCGGCTATCCCGGAGGACGGGGAGACCACCTCGACCCGCCTTATGTTGAAGAAGCCCTGGTAGGTGCGGAAGGGCTCGATGTCCATCAGCGCGTGCCAGGCCCTGTCGGCCTGCTGGTGGAACAGGTCCTGCTCGCCGGTCGTGTAGCCGTCGCCAAGCAGGACCAGGGTGATCCGGTTGGCCGGGTCCCCGGTGCGGCGTATGTCGACGGTCGGGGCGGCCGCGGGTATCCGCTGGTCGGTGCGGAGCGCGGTGTGCGGCGGCACCGCCCGGTCGGCGGGGGCCCCCGGCCCGATCACGCCGAACGGCGAGGGGCCGGCCAGTTCCAGGGCGGCGGGGAGCAGGGCGGTGGACACCAGCACGAGCGCGGCCAGACTCCGAACGAGACGGCCAGGGTTGCCAGACGGCATACGGGTGCGTCCTCGGGGTTCCGGTCACCCGGCGTCGCCCGGGTGGTGGAGCGGAGACGTACCCGGACCGGCGTGTCGCCCCCACCGGTGGACGCAAATGTCACCGACCTGGCCGAACGATCCGTATCCTCCCAGCCGTGCGGGTCATACCAATCATCAACCCTCGCGGCTCCGGCACCGGTTCCGCCCGCGACCCCGGCACCGTTCCCCGTACGGATCCCGCCGCGCTCCCGTTACCGCGCCCTCAGCGATCCCCCGCCGCTGCCTCAGCGCTTCCGGAAGCCGAGCACCAGGTGGGTGCCCAGCCCGAAGAGCAGTCCCCAGAAGGCCGAGCCGATCCCGAACAGGCTCATCCCCGAGGCACTCGCCAGGAAGGTCACCACCGCCGCGTCCCGTCCGCGCTCCTCCGCGACCGCCGCGGCCAGGCTGCCCTGCAGCGAGGCCAGCAGCGCGACCCCGGCGATCACCGCGATCAGCTCCTTCGGCAGCCCGGTGAACAGGCTCACCAGCACCCCGCCGAAGCTGCCCACCAGCACGTACAGCACGCCCGAGGACATCCCCGCGACGTACCGGCGGCGCGGGTCCGGGTGGGCCTCCGGGCCCGAGCAGATCGCCGCCGTGATCGCCGCCAGGTTCACCCCCGGCGAGCCGAACGGCGCCATCAGCACCGACACCGCACCGGTCGAACCGATCAGCAGCCGGTCGTCCGCCCGGTAGCCGAACGCGCGCATCACCCCGAGGCCCGGCGCGTTCTGCGAGGCCAGCGCCACGATCGTGAGCGGCAGCGCCAGCCCCACCAGCGCCGACCAGGAGAACGCCGGCACGGTCAGTACCGGCACGGTCGGCCCGCCCTGCCCCAGGTGCGGTGACAGCCCGACGGTGAGCGCCGCCAGCACGCCGCCGACCAGCAGCGCGACCGGCACGGCGTACCGCGGCGCGAACCGCTTGGCCAGCAGGAAGGCCGCGAAGCTGCCCAGCACCAGGGCCGGAGCACTGTGCACGGCGCCGAAGATCCCGGCGCCGAAGGAGAACAGGATGCCGGCGAGCATCGCGTTCACGATCCCCACCGGCACCGCCGCGATCAGCCGGCCGAACCAGCCGGTCACCCCGAACAGCGCCACCACCACCGCGCTCACCAGGAACGCCCCGACCGCCTCCCGGTACGGGTAGTCGCCCAGGCTGGTCACCAGGAGCGCGGCCCCGGGGGTGGACCAGGCGGTGATCACCGGCGTCCTGGTCCACCAGCTCAGCGCGAAGCCGCTCACCCCGCTGCCGATCGCCACCGCCCAGATCCAGGACGCGGTGTGCGCCGTGTCCAGCCGGCCGGCGGACGCCGCCGCGAGCACCACCACCAGCGGTCCCGAGAAGGACACCGCGACGCACACCAGTCCGGCCAGCAGCGCCGGCCCCGACACGTCCCGCCGCAGCGACCGACGTTCCCCGCTCTCGACCGGCGTCGTCTCCGGTCGGATCGTCAGCTCATCCGTCATCCCGGCAGTATCCCGAAGCGCCCCTGCGAAGGCTCCCGAAAAAGTTTTTGAACCCACCTGCAACCCCCGCCGGGGATGCGCGTCCATACAGATGAAGGCACGGAGAGCGAGACCGGCAGAGCCGGGGGGCGCTTCCGCTCGACAGGAGCGGGGCCGGTCACCTTCACACCACACACCGTCAGTCACATGACCCTGGGGAGTCACGTCATGCGCACGCCCGTTATCACCCATTTTGCGAAGAACGACCGCGCGCTCTCCGGCCGCCGACGCATCGCCGTCCTCGCCGCCACCACCGTCCTCGCCGGCGGCATCCAGTTCCTCGCCACCGACAGCGCCTGGGCCTGCGGCGACGAGCGCATCGGGGGGCCCGTCTCGGTCGCGCCCGGTACGGCCACCGCCTCGCCCGACGCCGCCCTCGTCTCGGCCCCGTCCTCGGTGGTGGCGGACGGCCGCTGGAACGAGGTCACCCTCAAGGTCACCGACCGGACCGGCGTGGACGCCCACGGCATGGAGCCCTTCCTGGGCCTGTACACCCCCGGCTCGGGTTCCGCGGCCCGCGTGGGCGACGTCCGGATGCAGCTGCTGGACTACACCGGCACCTGGAAGGACCTGACGCTGATCCAGGGCTGCTACCGGGTCGTCGACGCCGCCTCGACCCAGCGCTCGCGGCTCGACAACGGCAGCTCGGCGACCTTCAAGTTCCGGTTCTCGCTGTCGCCGAACACTCCCGAGGGCGTGACCACGGTCGACCTGCTGGCCTCGGCGAACAGCGCCGGCGCCACCACCACGGGCGGGTCCGACCTCAAGCCGGTCAAGGTGACCCGCACCCGGGGCGCCGCCCCCGCCGCGCCGACCACCCCGGCCAAGCCGACGAAGCCCGCGCCCACCAAGACCGCCAAGCCCGCCCCGGCCGAGCCCGCCTCCGACCGCACCCCGGCCAAGGCCGCCGCACCCGCCAAGGCACCCGCCGCCCCCGCCGCGACCCCGACCGCCGCGCCGGCCACCACCGCCCCCGCCGGCACCCCCGAGCTGGCCCAGACCGGATCCTCCTCCGCCAACTCCCTCCTGGCCCTGTCCTCCGCCGTGCTCCTCGCCCTCGGGGCCGGCGTTCTGGTCGCCGTCCGTCGACTCCGTCCCCAGCGCTAGTCGACGGGCGGGCATGACGAAGGGCCCCCTCCCCGCACGGCGGTGCGGAAGAGGGGGCCCTTCGTCGTTCTCGGACCCCGGGGCTGTCAGCCCCAGGTGATCAGGCGCTTCGGGTACTCCAGCAGGGCGGCCACGTCGGCCAGCACCTTGGAGCCCAGCTCCCCGTCCACCAGGCGGTGGTCGAAGGAGAGCGCCAGCGTCGTCACCTGACGCGGGACGACCTTGCCCTTGTGCACCCACGGCAGTTCCCGGACCGCACCGAAGGCGAGGATGGCGGCCTCACCGGGGTTGAGGATCGGGGTGCCGGTGTCGACGCCGAAGACGCCGACGTTGGTGATGGTGATCGTCCCGCCCTGCATGTCGGCCGGCGAGGTCTTGCCCTGGCGGGCGGTCTCGACCAGCTCGCCGAGCGACACGGCCAGCCCCGAGAGGGTCTTGGCGCCGGCGTCCTTGATGTTGGGGACGATCAGGCCGCGCGGGGTGGCCGCGGCGATGCCGAGGTTCACCTGGCCCCTGATGACGATCTCCTGAGCCGCCTCGTCCCACTGGGCGTTGACCTCGGGGTGCCGCTTCACCGCGGTGAGCAGCGCCTTGGCGACCAGCAGCAGCGGGCTGACCCGGACATCCCGGCCCAGCTCGCCGCTCTCCTTGAGCCGGCGGACGAACTTCATCGTGCGGGTCACGTCGACCTGGACGAACTCGGTGACGTGCGGGGCGGTGAAGGCCGAGGCCACCATCGCCTGCGCGGTCGCCTTGCGGACGCCCTTGATGGGCACCCGGACATCGCCTGTGCCGGACACCGGCAGCGGCGCCACGACCGGCTCGGCCACGACGGCCGCGGCGGTCTCGGCCACGGGGGCGGCCGGCGCCGCCGGAGCGGCCTGGGCCGCGGCGTGCGCGTGCACGTCCTCGCGGGTGATCACGCCGTCCCGACCGGTGGGGGTCACCGCGCGCAGGTCGACACCCAGGTCCTTGGCCAGCTTGCGGACCGGCGGCTTCGCCAACGGCCGCTCCCCGGCGGGCAGGTCGGCCGGCAGCGCCGGAGCAGCCGGAGCGACCGGGGCCGCCGGAGCGGGCACGGCCGGGGCCGGCTTGGCCGCGGTGACCTTGGTGGTGGTCGTCCGCCGGGCCCGGCGCTGGCTGCCGCCGGTGCGCGGGCCGTACCCGACCAGCACCTCGCGGCGCTCGGGCTCGGCCTCCTCGGCGGGGGCCGGGGCGGCCGGAGCGACCGCTGCGGGGGCAGCCGGAGCCGCGGCGCCCGCCTCCCCGGCGACCGCGATCGAGATGATCACGGTGCCCACGTCGACGGTCGCGCCCTCGGGGAAGTGCAGCGCCTCGACCACCCCGTTGAACGGGATGGGCAGCTCCACCGCGGCCTTGGCGGTCTCCACCTCGCAGACGACCTGCCCGTCGGTGACGGTGTCACCGGGCTTGACGTACCAGCTGAGGATCTCGGCCTCGGTGAGGCCCTCGCCCACGTCGGGCATCTTGAACTCGCGGAGCGAGCGAACTTCGGTGGTCATCTTCGCTCCCCGGTATCAGTACGCGAGCGCGCGGTCGACGGCGTCGAGCACGCGGTCCAGGTCGGGGAGGAAGGCCTCCTCGACGCGGGACGGCGGGTACGGCGCGTAGTAGCCGCCGACCCGCAGAACCGGTGCCTCCAGGTGGTAGAAGCACTTCTCCGTGAGCCGGGCGGCCAGTTCGGCGCCCATGCCCAGGAAGACCGGTGCCTCGTGCACCACGACGGCCCGACCGGTGCGCTTGACCGACTCCTCCAGGGTGGTGAAGTCCACCGGGGAGAGCGAGCGCAGGTCGACGACCTCCAGCCGACGGCCGTCCTCCTCGGCGGCCGCGGCGGCCTCCAGGCAGACCTTGACCATCGGGCCGTACGCGATCAGCGTCGCGTCGGTGCCGGGCCGGACGATCCGGGCGTCGTGCATGCCCAGGTCGGCGGCGTCACCGACCTCGCCCTTGTCCCAGTAGCGGCGCTTCGGCTCCAGGAAGATGACCGGGTCGTCGGACTCGATGGCCTGCCGCAGCATCCAGTGCGCGTCGTGCGCGTTGGAGGGGGTGACCACGCGCAGACCGGCGGTGTGCGCGAAGTACGCCTCGTGCGACTCGCTGTGGTGCTCGACCGCGCCGATGCCACCCGCATAGGGGATGCGGATGGTGACCGGCATCTTGACGTGACCGAGCGCGCGGGCGTGCATCTTCGCCAGCTGGGAGACGATCTGGTCGAAGGCCGGGTAGACGAAGCCGTCGAACTGGATCTCCACCACCGGGCGGTAGCCGCGCAGTGCCAGGCCGATCGCGGTGCCGACGATGCCGGACTCGGCGAGCGGGGAGTCGATCACCCGGTCCTCGCCGAAGTCCTTCTGCAGGCCGTCGGTGATCCGGAAGACGCCACCGAGCTTGCCGATGTCCTCGCCCATGAGGAGGGTCTTCGGGTCGTTCTCCAGCGACTTGCGCAGCGCCCCGTTCAGCGCCTTCGCGATGCTCAGCTGACCGGCCATCAGAGGTTCTCCCCCGCCTCGAAGGACGCCGCGTACTCGACGTACTCGGCCCGTTCCTCATCGACCAGTGCGTGCGGCTCGCTGTACACGTGGTCGAAGATCAGGGTCGGGTCCGGGTCCGGCATGCCGCGCACGCCCTCGCGCACCCGCAGCCCCAGCTTCTCGCTCTCGGCGTCGACGGCGGCGAAGAACTCCTCGTCGGCCAGGCCCTCCTTCTCCAGGTGGGCGCGGAGCCGGGTGATCGGGTCCTTGGCCTTCCAGGCCTCGGTCTCCTCGGCGTGCCGGTATCGCGTGGGGTCGTCGGAGGTGGTGTGGGCACCCATCCGGTAGGTGAAGGCCTCGATCAGCACCGGGCCGTTGCCGTTGCGGGCGTGGTCGAGCGCCCAGCGGGTGACCGCGAGGCAGGCCAGCACGTCGTTGCCGTCGACCCGGACGCCGGGGAAGCCGAAGCCGGAGGCGCGGCGGTACAGCGGGATCTTGGTCTGGGTGGTGGTGGGCTCGGAGATCGCCCACTGGTTGTTCTGGCAGAAGAACACGACCGGCGCGTTGTAGACCGAGGCGAAGGTGAAGGCCTCGTTGACGTCGCCCTGGCTGGAGGCGCCGTCGCCGAAGTACGCGATGACCGCGTCGTCGGTGCCGTCCTTGGTGATGCCCATCGCGTAACCGGTGGCGTGCAGCGTCTGCGAGCCGATCACGATGGTGTACAGGTGGAAGTTCTTCTCGTTCGGGTCCCAGCCGCCGTGGTTCACGCCGCGGAACATGCCGAGCAGGTTCAGCGGGTCGACGTCGCGGCACCAGGCCACGCCGTGCTCGCGGTAGGTGGGGAAGGCGTAGTCGCCGGTGCGCATGGCACGGCCGGAGCCGACCTGGGCGGCCTCCTGGCCGAGCAGCGAGGCCCACAGGCCCAGCTCGCCCTGGCGCTGCAGTGCGGTGGCCTCGCCGTCGAACCGGCGCACCAGCACCAGGTCGCGGTAGAGGGCGCGCAGCTCCTCGGGAGTGGTGGTGAGGGGGTAGTCCGGGTGCTCGACACGCTCGCCTTCCGGCGTGAGCAGCTGGACGAGTTCCGGCTGGGCGTCCTTACCCGTGGCGCGGAGGGTGTCAGGAACAGCGGGGGCCGCCTTCTTGCGAGCCCTCGCCGTGCTTTTGACGGTCACGTTCACTCCTCGGTCTGTCCGGCCGCCCGGGGTCGCCGGTGACCGGTCCGGTCACCGCCTCGCGGGGCGCGCGTGGGTGTGCGCACCTACTGCGGGGCAGGTGGTGATCCTGTTCCGACGGCGTCCCTCACGAGAACGTTACCCAGCGTCCGCCCCTGGCGCGCTTGCGCTAGGACGTCCTACTTGTTCAGGGCCTACAACCCCGAGGGTGCCGCGCTCGGACCGCCGTCGGAAGGGTGGGGGTGACGGACGACGTGACGCAGCTCTCAATCCGAGCGCCTTCAGGACACCAGCGCACGTTATCCGGGCGGACGCCCGTACGTAAGGGGGTTCTCGGTATCGGTTTCGGATGGGTCTGGCCGGATCACGTCTTTACGCCGGTGCGAGCGATAGGTCTTTCCTACGGTGATATGGGAGGCTTTGGACGTGGCTGATAGCGGACGAATCAGGGTATTCCTGCTCGATGATCACGAGGTCGTCCGGCGGGGCGTGCACGACCTGCTCTCGGTCGAGGACGACATCGAGGTGGTCGGCGAGGCCGGGACGGCCGCCGAGGCGATCACCCGGATCACCGCGGTGCACCCCGACGTCGCGGTGCTCGACGTCCGGCTGCCGGACGGCAACGGGGTCGAGGTCTGCCGCGAGGTCCGCTCCAGGCTGCCGGAGATCAAGTGCCTGATGCTGACCTCGTTCTCGGACGACGAGGCGCTGTTCGACTCGATCATGGCCGGCGCCTCCGGCTACGTCCTGAAGGCGATCCGCGGCACCGACCTGATCACCGCCGTCCGGGACGTCGCGGCCGGCCGCTCGCTGCTCGACCCGGTCGCCACCAGCCGGGTGCTCGCCCGACTGCGCGACGGCGGCGAGAAGGAGGACGAGCGACTGTCCCAACTCACCAAGCAGGAGCGGCGGATCCTCGACCTGATCGGCGAGGGGATGACGAATCGTCAGATCGGCAACGAGTTGCACCTGGCCGAGAAGACGGTGAAGAACTACGTCTCCAGTCTGCTCGCCAAGATGGGCATGGAGCGACGCACCCAAGCGGCCGCCTTCGTGGCGCGGCACCAGGCCGACCACCAGTACTGACCCAGGGCTGCACAGTCCTGACGGTTTGTCAAGGGCCCCCGCCGAGGGGCCATACCCTCTGGCTGTGACTTTCAGCCAGACCCTCGCCTGCGCCCCGGCCCGTCCCGACCTCTCCGCACCGCCGATGGGGACCCTCAGTCCGCCCGTCCCGCACACCGCGCTCGCCGAGGTCCTGGCCCGTTACCGGGTGGGGCGCCTATCGACCGCCGAACCGGTCGCCGAAGGCCTGCTGAACCGGGGGTACCGGGTCACCACCGAGGCCGGTGCGTACTTCCTGAAGTGCTACGTCGACACCGCCACCGCCAGCCGTCCGAAGATCCTCGCCCACCACCGCGCGATGGCCGCGCTGAACACCCTCGGACTGCCCGTCGCACCCCCGCTGGCCTGCGCCGAACGGTCCGGCACGGTGGCCGGCTGGGGAGGGCGGCTGTTCGCGCTGTTCCCGTGGACGGACGGCCGGCACCGGCACGGCAGCGAGCTCGACCTCCCGCAGTGCGAGGCGCTCGGCGCGCTGCTCGGCCGGCTGCACGGCGCACTCGACGACATCTGCGCCCCCCTGGATCCGCCCGCCGGCTACCGCAGCGCCGACCCCGCGGACAGCGCCGACCTCGCCCGCGACCTGCGCGGCCGCGCCCGTGCGCACCGCCCGCACGGGGAACTGGACGCGCTGGTCGAGCAACGGCTCACGGAACGGCTGGAACTGCTCGCCGAGCACGCCCACCGCCGCCCGGTCCCGCTGGCCGCCCCGCCCACCGGCTGGACCCACGGCGACTTCCACGGCCTCAACCTGCTGTACGACGACGGCCCGGCGGGCCGGCAGGTGAGCGCCGTCCTGGACTGGGACAAGCTCGGGCCGCAGCCGCGCGCCGAGGAGGCCGTCCGGGCCGCCACCCTGCTCTTCAACGACCGGGCGTCCGGCGTCCTGGACCTGGTCCGGGTCCGGCGCTACTCACAGGCCTACCGGGCCTCCGGCGCCGCCACCGCCGAGCACCTGGCCGCAGCCGCCCACCGGGTGTGGTGGGAGCGGCTGAACGACTTCTGGATGCTGCAGTGGCGCTACCAGCGGGCCGACCACCGGGCCGACCCGCTCTACCCCGGCTCGGCCGGGCAGCTGGCGTGGTGGTGCCAGGAGTACGAGCAGGTCCTGGACGCCTTCGCCAACTGACCGGGTCAGGGGGTCTGCGTCCCCGTCGGCTTCGGGTCCGGCTTCGGCGGCGGGTTGCTGGGCGTGCCGCCACCGCCGCCCGAGGTCGGCGTCGTCCCCCCGGTCGGCCCGCCGGTCGAGCTCGCCGACGCCGACATCGACGACGTATGACTGGGCGTCATCGTCGGCGACGGCGTCATGGTGTGCTTGCCCGAACCCGGCGACGGCGACATGTTGGTGCCGTTGTTCCCGGTGTTGTTGCCGCTGTTGTTGTTGCCGGGCTCGCTCGGCTGCTGCGGCTTCTTGCTGTTGGACAGCGAGGGCTGCGGGCTCGGCAGCCCGCTCTGGGCCGGCGTGCTGGGCTCGGGCGTGCTGACCACCGGCGCGGGGGTCGGGGGCAGCACGTGGTCCTTGGTGACGTCGTTGCCGACGCCGTTGAGCGCGATCGCGATGCCGGCACCGGCCGCGACCAGCACGGCGACGCCGCCGGCCAGCCAGGCCCACGGCCCGCGCCGCCGGCGGTACCCGTCGTCGTGGCCGTCGTCCCCGTCGCCGGCCGCCGGGTAGGACGAGGCGGGGGTGTGCGGGCCGTTCCCGCCCGGGTAGGGCAGCGCGGAGGTCTGGTCGCCCGGGCGGACCACGCCGAAGGCCGCGGTGGCCGCCGCCTGGTCCGGCCGGAGCACCTGGGTCGCACCGGTGTCGCCGGCCGCGCCGACCCAGCCGGCCCCGGCGGCGCCGTGCATCTCGCGCAGCGCGTGCTGCAGGTGGGCGCGGAACTCGTCGGCGTCCTGGAAGCGGTCGTCCGGGTTCTTCGCGAGCGAGCGCAGCACCAGCGGGTCGAGGCCGACCGGCACCCGGCCGTTGGCCTGCGAGGGCGGCACCGGCGGGTCCTGGACGTGCTGGTAGACCACCGAGAGCGGGGTGTCGCCGGTGAACGGCGGGCGCAGCGTGAGCAGTTCGTACAGCATGCAGCCGGCCGCGTACAGGTCGGAGCGGTGGTCGACCGGCTTGCCGAGCGCCTGCTCGGGCGAGAGGTACTGCGGGGTGCCCATGACCATGCCGGTCTGGGTCATCGTGGTGGCGCCCCCGGTCAGCGCCCGGGCGATGCCGAAGTCCATCACCTTGACCGCGCCGGTGGTCGTGATGATCACGTTGGCGGGCTTGATGTCGCGGTGGACGATGCCGTGCCGGTGGCTGTAGGCGAGCGCCTCCAGCACCCCGGCGATGATGATCAGCGCCTGGTCGACCGGCGGCGCGTCCTCGTCCGCCAGCAGCTCGCGGACGGTCCGGCCCTCGACCAGCTCCATCACGATGTACGGCGTGGACTCGTCCCCGACGTACTCCTCGCCGGTGTCGTAGACCGAGACGATGGAGTGGTGGTTGAGCGCCGCGACGGCGTGCGCCTCGCGGGTGAAGCGCAGCCGGGCGACGTCGTCCTGGGCCAGCTCGCCGCGCAGCAGCTTGACCGCGACGGTGCGGCCCAGCCGCACGTCCTCGGCGGCGAAGACCTCGGCCATGCCGCCGCGGCCCAGCCGGTGGGTCATCCGGTAGCGGCCGTCACCGACGGTGCCCAGCGGTGCGGCACTGCCGCGACCGGGGGTGTGCGGGCCTCCGGAGCCGAAGGCGGGCGGCAGCGCCGAGGTCGCGGCCTCGCTGCCGGGCTCCGGGATCCTCGGCGTCCCGCCGGTCCGGCCGGCCGCTCGGGCACCCGCGTCGTCGTCCGGCTGCTGCGTCTGTGCCATCGCTCCTCGCCCCGGGCGTTCGCTCGGATCGCGGTGCCCTGTCGCTTACGTATTCCCCGAACGCTACCGCCTCCGGGAAGCGCACGTGGCATGCCCGAACCGGCCGGAAACCGTCAGAGCAGGCCATTCCGGTCGGCCGGGAGGTCGACCACCAGCACGTTCGCCGGGCGGTCGGCGTGGCTGAACTTGCCGCCGGTCTTCTTGTCGGCGTTGTCGACCACGATCGCGATGATGATGCCCGCGAGCACCAGCACGCCGATGATGATCCCGACCACGACCACGACCGTCGAACAGCCTCCGCCACCGGGCGCCTTCGGCTGCTGGTACGGCGGCATCTGCTGCGGCGGCGGGGTGTGCGCCTGCGGCGGCTGCCCCTGCTGGAGGTACTGCGGGTGCGGCGTGTGCGGGGCCTGCGGACGCGGCGTCTGGAAGGCGGGCGGCGGGGTCTGGTACTGCGGCGGCTGCCCCTGCTGGAGGTACTGCGGCTGCGGCGTGTGCGGGGCCTGCGGACGCGGGGTCTGGTAGGCCGGCGGCGGGGTCTGGTACTGCGGCGGCTGCCCCTGCTGGAGGTACTGCGGCTGCGGCGTGTGCGGGGCCTGCGGGGCCGCGTGCACCGAGCGCGGGCCCTCGTTGATCACCAGCGGGGTGCTGGCCTGCAGCTTGTGCCCGCTGCCGCCGCCCTTGGCGGCCTCGATCAGCCGCTCCGCCTCGTCCCGCATCGCCGCCGCGCTCTGGAACCGGTGCGCCGGGTCCTTGCGCAGCGCCTGGGCGACGAAGGCGTCCACCTCGGGGGGCAGCGAGCGGTTGAGCGTGGAGGGCGCCGGCGGCTCCTCCTGGACGTGCTTGTAGGCGATCGAGAACGCCGAGTCGCCGTCGAAGACCAGCTGGCCGGTGATCATCTCGAAGAGCATCACGCCGACCGAGTACAGGTCGGAGCGGGCGTCCACCGGCTTGCCGAGCGCCTGCTCGGGCGAGAGGTACTGCGGGGTGCCGACCACCATGCCGGTCTGGGTCATCGACGTCACGCCGGACTCCAGCGCCCGGGCGATGCCGAAGTCCATGACCTTGACGTTGCCCTTGCGGTCGAACATGACGTTGCCGGGCTTGATGTCGCGGTGCACCAGGCCCATGTCGTGCGAGGCCTCCAGCGCGTTCAGCACGCCGACGGTGACCCGCAGGGCCGCCTCGGTCGGCATCGCGCCGTACTGGCCGATCGCCTCGTTGATCGCCTCGCGCAGGCCCTGGCCGTCGATCAGCTGCATGACGATGTACGGCGTGCTGGAGCCGTCCGGGGCGATGTCCTCGCCGCTGTCGTACACCGTGACGATGTTCGGGTGTTCCAGCCGGGCCACCGCCTGGGCCTCGCGGCGGAACCGCTCCTTGAACGAGTCGTCCCGGCCCAGCTCGCTGTGCATGCTCTTCAGCGCGACCTGCCGGTCCAGCACGCTGTCGTAGGCGAGGTGCACGGAAGCCATGCCGCCCTCGCCCAACAGCCGCTGCAGCACATAGCGGCCGTTGCCCAGGGAGAAGCCCTCGACCGCCGCGTTGCCGTGCTCGCTCATGGTCCTCTGCTCCCCCTCGGCGCGGGCGTGCTGCCGCATCCGTGACGTTCGGTCTCGGCCGTGCGTGGTGGGCCCGGCCCGCTGGCCTGGCGGACCCCTGTCGCGGCGGCTCGACCGGCCTGCGACAGGGGTCAGGGTATCGGCTCGCGCCGACGGTGATCGGCCCAGGGCCGTTCCGGGGCCCGGGCCGTCGGCTCCGGATCCCGGTGGCACGGCCCGGGACGGATCGTCGTGATACGTCCGGTCCGGCGGACCGCCCGGCCGCACCGGCGGGTACCGCTACAGGTACGGACCGGAGCGGATGCCGCGGCCATGGCCCGGCTCGTCCTCGTCCTGGTCCCCTCCGTGCAGGCCCGGCGGCAGCGCCCGGCGCATCTGCTCCAGCTGGGCCCGCGCCGCCATCTGCTGGGCGAACAGCGCGGTCTGGATGCCGTGGAACAGGCCCTCCAGCCAGCCGACCAGCTGGGCCTGGGCGATCCGCAGCTCGGCCTCGGTCGGGATGCTGTCCTCGGTGAACGGCAGCGACAGCCGTTCCAGCTCGGCGACCAGCTCCGGGGCCAGACCGAGTTCGAGCTCCTTGATCGAGCTCGCGTGGATGTCCTTCAGCCGGGCCCGGCTCGCCTCGTCGAGGGGAGCCGCCCGGACCTCCTCCAGCAACTGCTTGATCATGCTGCCGATGCGCATGACCTTGGCGGGCTGCTCGACCATCTCGGTCACCGGGAGCTCACGCGGCACGTCGCCGTCGTCGTCCCCCACCGGGGCGGTGAACCCCGGGCCCACCGGCATCCCGTCCGGTCCGACGATCAGCACCTTCTGGCCGTCCTGCGGCTGCCCGCCGGCCGCCTGGTAGGGCTCCTGCGACGAGCGCTCGTTCATCGGATTCGTCATGAACAACATTCTCTCTCACTGGGGTTGGTCGGGCGGAAGCCCCCGTTCGTCCCGCCGTCCTGCGCCACCCGTGACGAAGGTACGCCTCCGCGCGCCGCGCGGGAATCCGTACGGGTACTCAGATCACGCGGCCCGCGCACCGACCGCCCGTCCCCGCCCACGGAACCCGCACCGAACCTCCACCCCCTCCGGCGCGCCGCGGCCCGCGGCGGCTCCCCGTCCGCAGGCCGGCCCTCCCGCGGGTCAGTCCTTCCGCAGCCTCAGGCCGATCAGCCCCAGGCCGCAGCCGATCAGGCCCAGGCCGACGCCCAGCGGGAGCTGGGTCGTGGAGGCGTCCTGCCAGCGCGCGGGCAGGACGAGCGGGATGCCGACGGCCGCGACGGCCTGCCCGGAGGCGGCCGTGACGGCGTCCGGCGCCGCGGCGTCGCCGGGGGCCGCCGGGTCCGGGGTGCCCGGGTCGGCGTCCGACCGGTCGGCCTCGGCGCCCTGGTCCGGGGCCTGCTCGGGAGCCCGGTCCGGGGCCTGCTCCGGGGCCTGGTCGGGAGCTCGACCGGGGGCCTGGTCGGCCGTCTGGTCCGGCGCCTGTTCCACGGTGGCGCCGGAGCGTTCCGGGAGCGACGCCGGGCGGTGCCGGAGCGACCGCGGGAAGTCGTCGACCTGGTGCGGACGGGGCGCCCGGTGCTGCGGCGGCGCTGCCGCCGGCCTGGGCACGGACGCCGTTGCCGACGCATCGCCGCCCGGTGTGGCCGCGTCGCCCGCCGTCGCCTCGCCGTCCGGCGTCGCCTCGTCGTCCGGCTCCTCACTCGCCGCGGTCGACCCGGCACCCGGCGTCGAAGCGGAGGAGGAAGAAGGGGAGGAGGAAGGAGAGGGAACGGAAGAAGGGGACGGGAAAGGGGACGGGGACATCCCCGCCGAGGGCGACGGCATGGCCACCGCCGCCGACGCGGCGGCCAGCGGGAGCGTGAGCCCCAGGACGGCCGCCGCCAGCAGCCGCTGGGCGCGGCCCGAGCCCGGGCGGCGACGGGTGCGACGGTGGTGCGGCGCTACGGGCAGCGGCCCGAGGCGGGCGTGCGGGGATGCGGCCACGGTCGGAGTCCTTCCGACGGCCGGCCCCGCCCGGGGGCGGGGTCGGCGGCGGGACAGCTCCGGACCAGCGTCGCACGGCCCGACAGTCCGGGCATTTCGGACACGGCCCGCGGGTCCCGCCCGCAGGCCCGGCGACCGGCGCCCGCTCAGCCGCAGGCCCGCAGCCCCATGGACCTCAGGCCCTCACGCCCTCAGGCCCGCAGCACGACCTTCCCGACCTGCTCCCCGGCCTCCAGCACCCGGTGCCCCTCGCCCGCGTCGGTCAGCGGCAGCACCCGGTCCACCACCGGCTTCACCACCCCGGACTCGACCAGCGGCCACACGTGCTCCCGCACCGCCGCCACGATCGCCGCCTTCTCCGCCAGCGGCCGCCCGCGCAGGTTGGTGGCGATCACCGCCGCCCGCTTGCGCAGCAGCGCGTTGAGGTCGAGTTCGCCCTTCACCCCGCCCTGCAGCCCGATGATCACCAGCCGCCCGTTGACCGCCAGCGCCTCGACGTTCCGCTGCAGGTACTTGGCGCCCATGATGTCCAGGATGACGTCCGCCCCGGCCCCGCCGGTGGCCTCCCGGAGCACCTCGACGAAGTCCTGCTGCCGGTAGTCGATCACGATGTCCGCGCCCAGCTCGGTGCACCGGGCCAGCTTCCCGGCGCTGCCCGCGGTGACCGCGACCCGCGCGCCGACCGCCTTGGCCAGCTGGATCGCCATGGTCCCGATGCCGCTCGCGCCGCCGTGCAGCAGCACCGTCTCGCCGGGCCGCAGGTGCGCGGTGAGGAAGACGTTGGACCACACCGTGCAGGCGACCTCGGGCAGCGCCGCGGCCTGCTCGGGGGTGAGCCCCGCGGGCATCGGCAGCAGCTGCCCGCTCGGCACCGCGACCCGCTGCGCGTAGCCGCCGCCGGACAGCAGCGCGCACACCTCGTCGCCGACCGCCCAGCCGGCCACCCCGGGCCCGAGCGCGACGATCCGCCCGGCGCACTCCAGCCCCGGGTAGGGCGAGGCGCCGGGCGGCGGGTTGTAGAAGCCCTGCCGCTGGAGCAGGTCGGCACGGTTGACGGCGGTGGCCGTCACCTCCACCAGGACCTCGCCCTCGGCGGGCACCGGATCGGGCACCTCGGCCCACACCAGTGCCTCGGGGCCGCCGGGTACGGGAATCGTCATCGCATGCATGTCCCGAACCTACTGCGCGTCAGGCCGGTCGGCGGGGCAGGGACCGCACCGTGCGGCCGACGTCGTGTCAGCCGGACGACCTGATGACGATCACCCGGTCGGTGAGCTGCAGCACGGCAGCCTCCGGCGCGTTGTAGTTGAGCACCCGCCGGCCGCGGACCACCGCGACCACGAGGTCCTCGCACTCGCGCGGGCCGTGCCCGGCCTCGGCCCGGGTGACCGGGCGTTCCACCACGTCCAGCCCGTTGCCGTACGTCAGCAGGTCCTCCATCACCGCCCCGGCGTGCGGGCTGAGCATCGACAGCCCGAGCAGCCGCCCGGCCGAACTGGAGCTGGTGACCACGACGTCGGCGCCGCTCTGCCGCAGCAGCGGGGCGTTCTCGTCCTCCCGCACGGCGGCGACCACGGTGGCGCCCTTGTTCAACTGCCGTGCCGTCAGCGTGATCAGGACCGCGGTGTCGTCCCGCTCCGGGGCGATCACCACCCGGGCCGCCGAGGGCAGGGCGGCCCGCACCAGCGTGTCGGTGCGGGTGGCGTCGCCGACCACCCCGACCAGGCCCTGCTGCGCGGCCTGGTCGATCACCTTGCGCTGCGGGTCGACGACGACGATCTCCTCCTTCTTCACCCCCTGCCCGAGCAGGGTGTCGACCGCGCTGCGGCCCTTCGTCCCGTACCCGATGACGACGGTGTGCTCGTGCACCGTGGACCTCCAGCGGTTCAACCGCCATTGCAGGCGGGTGCGTTCGGTGAGCACCTCCAGCGTGGTGCCGACCAGGATGATCAGGAACAGCACGCGCAGCGGGGTGACCACGAAGATGTTGGTGAGCCGGGCGCTGTCGCTGTACGGGGTGATGTCGCCGTATCCGGTGGTGGAGAGCGTCACGGTGGCGTAGTACGCCGCGTCGAGGAAGCTGACCCCGCCCCCGGCGTTGTCGTTGTAGCCCGCCCGGTCGACGTAGACGATCAGCGTGGTGGCGATCAGCACGGCGAGCGCCAGCAGCAGCCGCGAACCGACCTGCCGCCCGGCGGGTGCGGCCCGGCGGGCGGGCAGCACGATCCCGGCGTCCGCCCACGGTTCCGTCCCCGGCGCCTGGACGCGTCGGAAGCGGCTCATGCGGCCGCCCCGCTCCGCCCGTTCACGGCACCTCCAGCAGCTCGACCGTCTCCCCCGCCGCCGCCCCGCCGGGCGGGACCACGGCCAGCGCCTCGGCCCGGGCGAGTCCGCGCAGCATCGCGGGCCCGTCGAAGGCGAGCGGGACGACGCCCTCGGCCGTGCGCCGGACGGGCTGCAGCCGGGTGTCCGCCGGGTGCCCGGGCAGCGCGGCCGCGACGGGTGCGAGGGCGGGGGCACCGACGGTCCGTCCGCCGCGGGCGTGCAGCAGCGGCAGGGCGAGCGTGACCATCCCGGCGACGGCGGCCAGCGGGTTGCCCGGCAGGCCGACCAGGTGGCGCCCGCCGGGGAGTTCGGCCAGCAGCATGGGGTGTCCGGGCCGGACGGCGACGCCGTCCACGAGCAGCCGGGCGCCGGACTCGACGAGCGCCCGGTGCAGGAAGTCGACGGGCCCGGCGGCCGTCCCGCCGGTGGTGACCACGATGTCGGCGGTGGAGTGCCGCAGCGCGTCCCGCAGCAGTAGGAAGTCGTCGCGCACGTACCGTACTTCGGCGACCTCGGCACCGGCGGCCCGCAGCCAGGGCGGCAGCAGCGGCCCGAGCGCGTCCCGGACCAGGCCCGGACCGGGGATCCCGGAGGCCAGCAACTCGTCACCGAGGACGAGCAGTTGGACGACCGGACGGCGGCGGACCAGCAGCCGGTCGTGGCCGCAGGCGGCGGCCAGCCCGAGCACGGCGGGCCCGATCTCGGTGCCCTCCGGCAGCAACTCCTCGCCCCGACGGCACTCCTGGCCGCGCGGACGGACGTCCTGGCCGGTGGTCAGCTGCCCGGGGCCGCAGTCGCGCAGCAGCGCGCCGTCCGTCCGTCCGTGCTCCCGGCGCAGCACGGCGGTGGCGCCGACCGGCAGCCGGGCGCCGGTGGCGATCTCCACGGCGGCGCCGTCGGCCAGCGGCGCCGGGTCGGCCGACCCGGCCAGCACCCGGCCGGCGACCCGCCACGGGCCGGGCCCGGCGACCGCCCAGCCGTCCATCGCGGAGGTGTCGAAGGCGGGCAGGTCGGTCAGCGCGCCGAGCGGCTCGGCGAGGGTGCGGCCGAGCCCCTCGGCCAGCGGCAGCGCGACCCCGGGCAGCGGGCGCAGCCCGGCCCGGCGCGCGGTCTCCCGGGCCCGGGACCAGCTCGACCCGGCGGGGGCGGTGGCCGGCGCGGGGCCGGTGGACGGCGCGGTCACGGTGTTCTGCCCGACCGTGCTCACTGCTCGCCCGGGCGGTCGGCGGCGATCCACCCCTCGGCGAGCACCTCGGTCCGCCGGGCGGCCGCGGCGACGGCCTCCGGCCCGCCGCCCTGCCGGGCGGCGGCGTAGCCGATCAGGAAGGCGGTCAGCGGCGCGGCGGGCCGGGCCACTCCGTGCGCGACCACCCGGGCCGTGTCGAGCAGACCTCGGACGTCCACGTCCAGGTCGATGCCCAGGTCGGCCTTGACCTCGGCGATCCAGTCATCCAGCGTGCGCTCCATGCGCCCATGCTGCCTGATCGGCGGTTTCCCCGAGGTGTTCGCCCCGTGTGCGGGGCGCGTCGTTTCCCTCACAGCGCGGTGTCCGGTGCCGTGAGGTTCAGTTCCGGTCGCGTTCCCTGGCCTGCTCCAGGTCCTCCCAGGTGTCGCAGTCGTAGGCGACGCCGTCGGTGTCGGCGACCCGCAGCTGCGCCAGTTCGCCGACCAGGCGGCGCAGCGGCTGACCCTCCGGGTCGCCGAGGGCGGCCAGCGCGGCGCGCAGCGGGGCGGTGCGGTACGCGGCGGCGAGCGGCTGGTCCCGGCCGCCCGCGTCGACCAGCACGGCGGCGGCCACCGCGGGCCCCGCGCCGTCCAGGGCGGCGGCGAGCCGGTGCACGGTCCGCCGGTCCAGGAAGGGCAGGTCGGCGGCGAGCAGCAGCACGGTGTCCGCGGTGACCAGGTCGAGTCCGGCCGCGACGGCGGCGACCGGACCGCCGCCGGGCGGCTGTTCCCTGGTCCAGCGGACGCCGGTGCGCGCGGTCGGCCGGGCCGGGCCGACCACGATGGTGGTGCGGGCCTCCGTGCAGGCGGCGAGCACGCGGTCGAGCAGGGTGGTCTCGCCCACCGTCAGCCCGGGCTTGTCGGCCCCGCCGAGGCGCCGCGCGGCCCCACCGGCCGGAACGATCACGTCGTACGGCGTCATGCGGCCAGTATCCGCCCGGTCGCGGCGGACCCTACTCGTCCGGGTCGTCCTCGACGATCTCCGCGTCGATGATCCCGTCCTCCGCGGCCGACCGGGCGGTGTTGGCCGCGGCGCCAAGGTCCAGGATGACCGGCAGGGTCAGCTCCCCGTACCGCTGGTTCACCGCGGTGACCAGGGCTTCGGGGTCGTGCGGGTGCCGGGCCAGCAGCCGGTCGAAGTCCTGCAGGTACCCGCCGGTGAAGGCGAGCACCCGGGCCGCGTCGTCGCCCTGGTCGGGGGCCCGGTGCCCGGCGATCACCCGGTCCGCGCCGAGGTCGGCGATCCTGCGCAGGTTGTGTCCCCAGGTGGTGCGCTGGGCCGGGGTGGTGTCGGCGGTCCAAACGTGGGTGCCGTTGTAGACGAAGTCCCCGGCGATCACGGTCCGGATGCTCGGCACGTGGACGACGGTGGAGTCCCCGCAGTCGCCCTGGCCGAGCAGCAGGACGGGGATGACCTGGCGGTCCAGCATGAGCGGCTGCGGCAGCAGCGGGGCGGGGACCAGCGGGTGGTCCGGGATGTCGTCGCCGTACACCGGCTTCCACTGGGCGACCTTGGCGGCGGCGGTGCGCCGGATGCCCTCGACCACCGCCGGTGCGGCCAGCAGCTGCGCCTCGGGGAAGAGCTTGAGTACCTCCTCGGCGCCGAAGTAGTGGTCCGGGTGCTGGTGGGTGACCACGATGGCGAGCAGCCGACGGCCCTTGCCCGCGACCCACTCGGCCAGTTCGCGCCCGGCGCTGCGGGTGAGCTGGGCGTCCACCAGGATCGCGGTCCGCTCGCCGAGGATCAGCGTGGAGGTGGCGAAGAAGGCCGACTCGGGGCCGGTGAAGACGGCGGCCTCCAGCGGCGCCGCGGGTGGGGCGTCCGCACGCTCCGCGCCGGCGCTCTCGTCGGGCGGGGACGACGTCACGGGCTGCTCCCTCGGGTGGGCGGTCGGATGTGCTGCGCCCTACAGCATGGGAGAACCGCCGCCCGATTGCGCGGAAGGCGCGCCCGGCGGGCACGCCTTCCGCCTCACGTCACGCCGCGACGCGGGCGGCGAGCTCCTTGCCCCGGCGGGCGGCCTGCTCCAGGGCCTGGGCCTTGGACTCGGCGGCGTTCGGGATGAAGTCGGCCATCGCCGGGACGGCCGGGGCCAGGGTGAACTCCGGGACGATGAAGTCGACCTCCAGGCCGAGCATCCCGGTCAGCACCTTCTCCAGGTAGGTGGTGACGAACTCGAAGGGCTCGCGCGGGGCGCCGGGCGCGTAGGAACCGCCGCGGGTGGCGACGACGGTGACCGGGGTGCCCTTGGCGGAGGGGGTCTCACCGGCGGTGCGGCCCATCATGATCACCTGGTCCAGCCAGGCCTTGAGGGTCGACGGGATCGTGAAGTTGTACATCGGGCTGCCGATCAGCACGGCGTCGGCCCGCTCCAGCTCGGCCATCAGTTCGTCGCGCAGCGCGAAGGCGGCGGCCTGCTCGGCGCTGTGGACCGCGGCGGGCGCGAATCCGGCGGTGATGCCGTGCACGTCCAGGTGCCGGAGCGGCTCGGCGGCGAGGTCCCGGTGGATCACCGTGCCCCCGGGGTGCTCCGCCTGCCAGGCGGCCCGGAAGGCGGCCGTGACCTCGCGGGAGACGGAGCCGTCGGTGACCGCGGAGGAGTCGATGTGCAGGAGCGTGGGCATGGCGGACCTCCAGAGAATAAGTAGCTGCCGATTTCGCTGCAACTGAAAGTACGGTAGCAGCTTACTTTTCTGCAGTCACTAGTGACCTGTCGAGTACGCTGGATCCATGGCCCAGCACGAGGTAGTGACCGACGGAGTCCCGAGCGCCCTCGACACGGGCGGCAACGGCGCCCACGGCGCGTCCTGCCAGAACGTCGACCTGGCCCTCGGCCGGGTCTTCACCCTGCTCGGCAAGCGCTGGACGGGCATGCTGCTGGGCGTGCTCAACAACGGCGGCCAGGCCTACTTCTCCGAGCTGCGCCGCGCCGTCCCGGGCATCAGCGAGCGGATGCTCTCCGACCGGCTGACCGAGCTGGCCGAGGCCGGACTGGTGGTCCGCGAGGTCGACGCCGGCCCGCCGCTGCGGGTCAGCTACCGCCTCACCGAGGGCGGCGTCGCGCTCAAGCCCGCGCTCCACGAACTGGCCGTCTGGGCCGACCGCTACCTGCCGGAGAGCGCCCTCAGGGGCGGCGGCTGCTGACCCCGCCGGGGCGGCCGCCCCCCACCCGGACACACGGAAGGGCCCGCCCGCTGTCACCAGCGGACGGGCCCTTCACCCACGCGTGTCCTCCGTCGTCAGCGCTTCTTCGCGCCGCGCAGCCGGGCCAGCCGGTCGGACAGACCCCAGGAGGTCACCCGCCACAGCGCCTCGACCACGATGGTGCGGCTCATCTTGGACGCACCCAGCTCGCGCTCGATGAAGGTGATCGGCACCTCGGCGACCTTGAACCCGGCCTTCACCGTGCGCCAGGCCAGGTCGACCTGGAAGCAGTACCCGGCCGAGGCGACCTCGTCCATGCCCAGGCCCAGCAGGGTCTCCTTGCGGAACGCCCGGTAGCCGCCGGTGACGTCCTTGATCGGCACGCCCAGCATCAGCCGGGAGTAGGTCGAGCCGCCGCGCGAGAGCAGCAGCCGCGACTTCGGCCAGTTCACGACCCGGCCGCCCGGCACCCAGCGGGAGCCCAGCACCAGGTCGGCGCCGCGCAACGCGCCCAGCAGCCGGTCCAGCTCCTCGGGCTGGTGCGAACCGTCCGCGTCCATCTCGACCAGGACGTCGTAGCCGTTGTCGATGCCCCAGCGGAAGCCCGCGAGGTAGGCGGCGCCCAGGCCCTCCTTGCCCTTGCGGTGCATGACGTGCACGTTCGAGTCCTCGACGGCCAGCTTGTCGGCCAGCTCGCCGGTGCCGTCGGGGCTGTTGTCGTCGGCGACCAGCACGTGCGCCTCGGGCACCGCGGCACGGACCCGGCCGACGATCCGCTCGACGTTCTCCGCCTCGTTGTAGGTCGGGATGATCACCAGGACCCTGCCGAGATCAGCAAAACTCTGCTGGTTCACGGTCACGTACAAACCTCTCGGCCGATGGCGGGGAATCTCGGAACACCGTCGCCCGCACTCTGGAACGCGGCTGCACCGGCAGCCCCTCCGACGGGATGACCACGGTGGAGAACTGCGCGCAGGGCGGAGACCACTGCGTCCTGGCATCCTACTACCGCGCCCGGGACCCACCGGTCCGTCCATGGCACTCCCACCGGACCCCCGCCGTTTCCCCGTGGGTGACACCGGTCGGCTAGGGTCGATGCCCTTGCCCGTGCCCGGACCGCCCGCACCGCCGGGCCCGCCCCCGGCGATCCGGCACACCCGCCCAGACAGCGAAGGAGTAGGACCGCGCGCATGGACAGGCTCGTCAACACCATCCGCCCGTACGCCTGGGGGTCGCTCACGGCCCTGCCCGAGCTGCTCGGGCAGCAGCCGAGCGGTGAGCCGCAGGCCGAGCTGTGGATGGGCGCCCACCCCGGCGACCCGTCCCGCGCCGACCGCGGGGACGGCCCGCGCCGGCTGGACGAGCTGATCGCGGCCGACCCCGAAGCCGAACTGGGCGCCGCGAGCGTGGCCAGGTTCGGTCCGACCCTGCCGTTCCTCTTCAAGGTCCTCGCCGCGGGCACCCCGCTGTCGATCCAGGCCCACCCCACGCTCGACCAGGCCCGCGCCGGCTTCGCCGCCGAGAACGCCCTCGGCATCCCGCTGGACGCCCCCCGGCGCAGCTACCGCGACGCCAACCACAAGCCCGAGATGGTCTGCGCGCTGGGCGGGTTCGAGGGCCTGTGCGGCTTCCGCCGGCCGATCGAGACCGTCGAGCTGATGGCCCGGCTCGGGGTGCCCGGACTGGACCCGCTGATCGACCTGCTGTGCGTCGAGGACGAGTCCGAGGCGCTGCGCGGCACGCTGGCCGCCATCCTCACGATGGACGAGGACACCGCCACCAAGACCGTCCGGGAGACCGCCGAGGTGCTGGCGGAGCAGGACAGCGGCGACCCGGACTGGTACTACGCCCCGTACGCCCGGATCGCCAGGGACTTCCCGGACGACCGCGGCGTGATCGCCGGCATGCTGCTCAACCACTTCCGGCTGCGGGCCGGCGAGGCGCTCTACCTGGGCGCCGGGGTGCCGCACGCCTACCTGTCCGGCGTCTGCGTCGAGCTGCAGGCCAACTCCGACAACGTGCTGCGGGCCGGCCTCACCCCGAAGCACATCGACGTGCCCGAGCTGCTGAAGGTCGTGGTCTTCGAGGCCGGCGCCCCCGCGGTGCTGACCCCCGTCCCGGTCGGGGCGTCCCCGGGCGAGGAGCTCTACCCCGTCCCGATCGACGAGTTCCGGCTCTCCCGCTTCGCGCTGGACGGCGTCGAGCGCGCGATCGACGGCCGCACCCCGCAGATCCTGCTCTGCACCGAGGGCGGCGTGCGGCTGACCGCCGCCGACGGCACCGTCCTGGACCTCGCCCGCGGTGGGTCCGCTTTCCTGCCCGCGACCGGCGAACCGACCCGCCTGTCCGGCACCGGCACCCTCTTCCGCGCCACGGTGACCATCTGACCCCCTGACGCGCCACGGACCGCGGGCCGGGCGGCGGGAACACTCCCGCCGCCCGGCCCGGGCTCAGTCGGCCTGCTTCCGCTGACCGCCCGGGTCCCCGCCCGGGGCCGTGCCCGGCCCCACCGCCGAACCCGCGGCCACCAGCACCGGCTCCGGCACGGGCCCCTGGGACTGCGCCGGGACGACGGCCACCACGGCCGCCGGCGCCGGCCGCTCCAGGGACTGCGACGGCCACCGCCGGTTCGCCGCCGTGGTCAGCCGGCGGCCCAGGTTCTGGAACGGCAGCTCCACCAGCCGGTACACCGCCCAGCAGACGGCCAGCAGCACCGCGACGTAGCCCGCCACCCACGACCACCGCTCCACGAACGGCATCGCGGCCAGCTTGTCCGGGTAGTTGATGCTGTCCCAGCCGAGCCGCCACAGCAGGAACTTCTTGACCGCCCAGTGCAGCAGGTAGACCGAGTAGCTCACCGCCCCCAGCCACACCAGCGGACGGGGCATCCGCCGGCTGCGCAGCAGGAAGAAGAAGCCGAACGACGCCCACGCCCCCAGGTAGGCGTAGGTCCACGCCGACCAGGTGAAGGTCGAGGTCGCGTTCGCCATCGCGCCCCGGTTGTACATCGGCCCCACGAGGGCGCCCGCCACCACCACGAAGCCGACCGACAGCCAGGCCTCGATCCGCTCGATCTGCCCGTGCTGCGCCCGGTAGATCACCGTGCCCGCGAACATCGTCGCGAAGATGGTGAAGGTCTCGTACGCGGTCGTCCGGCCGTTGGTGAACGCCAGCAGCAGGCCGAGCCCGCCCAGCAGCAGACCGCCGGTCCGGGCCAGGGACGCGTTCCCGCTGAGCATGCAGAACACGCCCATGACCACGACGACCACGGCGGCGACCACGAGGTTCCTGATCGCCTCGACGCTGGTCTGCAGGCTCCACGAGGGCAGCAGGACGCCCAGCACCAGTGCGACCGCCCCGGCCCCGACCGCGATCGGCGCGCTGCGCCGGTGCCAGGCGAAGGTGAAGAGGCTGCTGACGAAGAAGTAGAAGAGCATCTCGTACGTCAGCGTCCACATGATGCTGAGGCCGTTCACCACGCCCAGCACGTCCGTCAGCATCAGGCCGTTGCCCGCCAGCCAGAGCAGGTCGTGGTGGTAGCCGTCGAAGGTGAGGACCTGGTAGTCGTGCGGCAGGACCAGTTCGGCGAAGACCATGGTCACGATCAGCGCCGGGTAGATCCGGAAGACCCGGCCGATCCAGAAGGCCCGGACGTCACCGCGCCGTTCCAGCGAGGCCGGGATGATGTACCCGCTGACGATGAAGAACGCGATGACGCCGTAGAAGCCGAGGTCGAAGTGGGCCGAGACGGTGGCGCCGCCCGGGATCAGCTTCAGGACCTCGAAGTGGTGGGCCGTCACGGCGAGTGCGGCGATCCCGCGCAGTGCGTCCAGCCAGCCGAGCCGGCTCCCCGGCGCGGCGGCCCGGTCGCCCTGCCGCTCCCTCCGCACTCCCCATCGAGCCGGCGATCCCTTGGTCCTCATCCGCCGGAGATTAGCCCATCCGGGTGACCTCGCCCCCGGCCGGGGCCCGCTCCGGGCCCGCATCGGTCGTGCGCGGTCAGTCCCGGGTCATGTCGACGAAGCGCGAGTAGTGGCCCTGGAAGGCCACCGTGATCGTCGCGGTCGGACCGTTTCGGTGCTTGGCGACGATCAGGTCGGCCTCGCCCGCACGCGGCGACTCCTTCTCGTAGGCGTCCTCGCGGTGCAGCAGGATGACCATGTCGGCGTCCTGCTCGATCGAGCCCGACTCACGCAGGTCCGAGACCATCGGCCGCTTGTCGGTGCGCTGCTCGGGGCCACGGTTCAGCTGGGACAGCGCGATGACCGGGACTTCCAGCTCCTTGGCCAGCAGCTTGAGGTTACGGGACATGTCCGAGACCTCCTGCTGGCGGTTCTCGGCCCGGCGGGAGCCGCCGGACTGCATCAGCTGGAGGTAGTCGATGACGACCAGTTTGATGTCGTTGCGCTGCTTGAGCCGGCGGCACTTGGCGCGGATCTCCATCATCGACAGGTTCGGCGAGTCGTCGATGAACAGCGGCGCCTCGCTGACGTCGGGCATCCGCCGGGCGACCCGGGTCCAGTCGTCGTCCGTCATGTTCCCGGAGCGCATGTGGTGCAGCGCGACCCGGGCCTCGGCGGAGAGCAGGCGCATGGCGATCTCGTTGCGCCCCATTTCGAGCGAGAAGATCACGCTCGGCAGCTTGTGCTGGATCGAGCAGGCCCGGGCGAAGTCCAGTGCGAGGGTGGACTTTCCCATGGCGGGGCGGGCCGCGATGACGATCATCTGGCCGGGGTGCAGACCGTTGGTGAGCTGGTCGAAGTCGGCGAAGCCGGTCGGCACGCCGGACATCTGGCCCTGCCGGGAGCCGATCGCCTCGATCTCGTCGAGGGCGCCCTCCATGATGTCCGCGAGCGGCGCGTAGTCCTCGTTGGTGCGCTGCTCGGTGACGGCGTAGATCTCCGCCTGGGCAGCGTTGACGATCTCGTCCACGTCGCCCTCGGACGCGTAGCCCATGCCGGCGATCCGGGTGCCCGCCTCGACCAGGCGGCGCAGCACCGCGCGCTCGTGGACGATCTGGGCGTAGTACTCGGCGTTGGCCGCGGTCGGGACGGAGTTGACCAGGGTGTGCAGGTACGAGGCGCCGCCGACCCGCTGGAGCTCGCCGCGCTTGGTCAGCTCGCCGGCCACGGTGATCGGGTCGGCCGGCTCGCCGCGGGCGTAGAGGTCGAGGATCGCGCCGTGGACCATCTCGTGCGCGGGCCGGTAGTAGTCGGCGGGCTTGAGCACCTCGACCACGTCGGCGATGGCGTCCTTGGAGAGCAGCATGCCGCCGAGGACGGACTGCTCGGCCGCGAGGTCCTGCGGGGGGACGCGCTCGAAGCCGTCCGAGCCGCCCTCGCCGTCGCCCTCGCCCCGGCGCTGCCAGCCGCCGTCCCGCTGGCCGCCTTCGCGCCCGGAGCCGTTCCGGCCGCCCTTGCCGCCCTGGAAGCCGCCGCCCTTCTGGAAGCCGTCGCGGCCACCGCCCTGGCCGCCCTGGCCCCCCTGGCCGCCGCGGCCGCGGGAGACCGGGAGCCGGTCCCCGGGGCTCTCCGGGAAGGGCGCGTCGTCGAAGGCACCGGCCGGGAAGGGGTCCTCGGCGGTCTGCCAGTCCTCTTCCGGCGGCGGGGCGTCGTGGTCGTCGTACTGGGGGCCGGTCACGCGTGTTCCCCGATCAGCGAGTGGTGCGAGTTGGAGCGGGCCTTGCCGGTGGCTGGGTGGAGCGGATCCGCTCCTCTTTGTACGCCACGGCTCCGACAAATCGGACGCCGGGGGCGGTGGGAGTGTCGGTCGGAGGGGCCCACGCTAAGGCGCCGGACGCCCTCGCGCCAAGGCGGTTATCCACAGGGGGTGTGGATGAACGGCCCCTGCCTGTGGAGAACTGCCGCAAAGCTGTGGACACCCCTGTGGACGTCCCTGTGGATAACCGGACGATCGATCCAGCGTCAACCTGCTGACCTGGGATTCCCCCGTACCGGGCCTGTGCATGAGAAATTCTTCACACACCTCCGAACGGCTGTGGGCACCGAGCGGACGAACGGCGCCGCTCAGGATTTCGAGTAATGGTCATAGGCCATCTGTACCTATTACCTGTGGGTGAGTAGCCTGGAGCGCATGACCGCCTCGCCGCCCCACGACACCTCCCGGGCCCCGGCCCCCGCCCCGGCCGGGCGTCGGCACGACCGGGAGATCCTCGCCCTGGCCGTCCCGGCCTTCGGCGCGCTGGTCGCCGAACCGCTCTTCCTGCTGGCCGACTCGGCGATCGTCGGCCACCTCGGCACCGCCCAGCTGGCCGGGGTCGGCGTCGCCTCCGCGGCGCTCACCACCGCGACCGGCGTGTTCGTCTTCCTCGCCTACGCCACCACCGCGGCGGTCGCCCGCCGGATCGGCGCCGGGGACCGCCGGGGCGCCGTCCAGCAGGGCGTCGACGGCATCTGGCTCGCCCTCGGCCTGGCCGTCCCGGTGGTCCTGCTGACCCTGCTGACGGCCCCCTGGGTGGCCGACGTCCTGGGCGCCTCCCCGACCGCCGCGCCCCACGCGGTGACGTACCTGCGGATCAGCTCCCTGGGCATCCCGGCGATGCTCATGGTGCTGGCGGCGACCGGCGTGCTGCGCGGTCTCCAGGACACCCGCACTCCCCTGCTGGTGGCCGTGGCGGGCTTCGCCGCCAACATCGGCCTGAACGCCGGGCTGGTGTACGGGGCCGGGCTCGGGGTGGCCGGCTCGGCCTGGGGCACGGTGGCCGCGCAGACCGGGATGGCCGCCGTCTACCTGGTCGTGGTGGTCCGCGGGGCCCGCCGGGAGCGGGCCTCACTGCGGCCGGACGCGGCGGGCATCCGGGCGAGTGCCAGGGCGGGCGGCCCGCTGCTGGTGCGGACGATCAGCCTGCGCGCGGTGCTGATGATCGCCACCGCGGTGGCCGCGCGGCTGGGCGACGACCGGGTCGCCGCGCACCAGATCACCATGACGCTGTTCAGCTTCCTGGCCTTCGCCCTGGACGCCATCGCGATCGCCGGCCAGGCCATCATCGGCCGCTACCTGGGGGCCTCGGACGTCCCCGGGGCCAGGGCCGCCACCCGGCGGATGGTCGAGTGGGGCATCGGCGCGGGGGTCCTGCTCGGACTGCTGGTGGTGGCCGGCCGGCCGCTGTACGTGCCGCTGTTCACGCCCGATCCGGCCGTCCGGGCGCAGCTGGACACCGCCCTGCTGCTGCTCGCGCTCAGCCAGCCGGTCTCCGGCCTGGTCTTCGTGCTGGACGGGGTGCTGATGGGGGCCGGGGACGGTCCGTACCTGGCCCGGGCGGCGCTGGCGACCCTGGCGGTGTTCGCCCCGGTGGCCTTCGCCGTGCCGGCCACCGGCGCCGGGCTGGCCGGGCTCTGGTGGGCGATGAACCTGTTCATGCTGGTCCGCGCCGGCTTCCTGGTCCGGCGCGCCCGCGGCGGCGCCTGGCTGGTCACCGGAGCGGTGCGCGGGTAGCCGGCACCCGGGGAACGACCGAGGGCCGGGCTCCCGGAGGAGCCCGGCCCTCGGGCCACTGCTACGGAACTCAGGCAGCGACGACCGCGATGTCCAGGTTGGCCTGGACGTCGGAGTGCAGCTTGACCGAGACCTTGTGGGTGCCCACGGTCTTGATCGGCGAGGCGATCGCGACGGCGCGCTTGTCGACCGACGGGCCGCCGGCGGCCTTGATGGCCTCGACGACGTCGGCCTGGGTCACCGAGCCGAACAGACGGCCGGCCTCGCCGGAGCGAACGGCCAGCTTGACCTGGACGCCCTCCAGCTTGCCCTTGACGTCGTTGGCGGCCTCGAGGGTCTGGATCTCGTGGATCTTGCGGGCGCGACGGATGGCGTCGACGTCCTTCTGACCGCCCTTGGTCCAGCGGATGGCGTAGCCACGCGGGACCAGGTAGTTGCGGGCGTAGCCGTCCTTGACCTCGACGACCTCGCCGGCGGAGCCGAGACCCGGCACCTCGTGCGTGAGGATGATCTTCATTACTTGGTCACCCTCTCTTAGCGCGCGGTGCTGGTGTAGGGCAGCAGCGCCATCTCACGGCTGTTCTTCACGGCCGTGGCGACGTCACGCTGGTGCTGGGTGCAGTTGCCGGTGACCCGGCGGGCACGGATCTTGCCGCGGTCGGAGATGTACTTCCGCAGCAGGTTCGTGTCCTTGTAGTCAACGTAGTTGACCTTGTCCTTGCAGAAGACGCAAACCTTCTTCTTCGGCTTGCGAGCAGGCGGCTTCGCCATTGTGTGCTCCATTTGGGGTTCACGGCCCGGCGGGCGTCCGGGGACGCCGACGGCCGGGCCGCACGAAATCTGTCAGCTCTTAGAACGGGGGCTCTTCCGAGTAGCCGCCGCCACCACCACCGGACGGGGCACCCCAGCCGCCGCCCTGGTTTCCACCGGACGGGGCGCCGGAGGCCCAGGGGTCCTCGGAGGGGCCGGACTGGCCGCCGGAGTTTCCACCCCAGCTGCCGCCCTGCTGGCCGCCGCCGCCACCCCAGTTGCCGCCGCCCTGCTGGCCGCCGCCCTGCTGGCCGCCGAAGCCGCCACCGGGGCCGCCGGGACCACCGGACCGGTTGGCCCGGGTGACCTTGGCGGTCGCCGAGCGCAGGCTCGGGCCGACCTCGTCGACCTCGACCTCGAAGACCGTCCGCTTCTCGCCTTCCTTGGTCTCGTAAGACCGCTGGCGCAGTCGGCCCTGCACGATGACGCGCATGCCGCGCTGCAGCGACTCGGCCACGTTCTCCGCCGGCTGCCGCCAGACGTTGCACGTGAGGAAGAGGCTCTCGCCGTCCTTCCACTCGTTCGTCTGACGGTCGAAGGTGCGGGGGGTGGACGCGATGCGGAACTTCGCGACCGCCGCACCCGACGGGGTGAAGCGCAGCTCGGGGTCGTCGACGAGATTGCCGACGAGGGTGATGACGGTCTCGCCTGCCATGGTGGTGATGACCTCTCGGGAAGATGTCCGTTCACCGCTGTTTCACGTGAAACAGCGGACGCGAGCTACCCGAGACCCGAAGGCCTCAGAGGTGGCTCAGTGGGTGTCCGGGCGCAGGACCTTGGTCCGCAGAACCGACTCGCTCAGGCCCATCTGGCGGTCGAGCTCCTTGACGACCTCAGGCGTGGCCTTCAGGTCGATGACCGAGTAGATGCCCTCGGACTGCTTGTTGATCTCGTAAGCCAGACGGCGACGACCCCAGGTGTCGACCTTCTCCACCTTGCCGCCCGCGTTGCGGACGACCGTGAGGAAGTTCTCGATCAGGGGGGAGACAGCGCGCTCCTCGACCGAGGGGTCGAGGATGACCATCACCTCGTAGTGACGCATGGGTAACCCACCTCCTTTGGACTCAGCGGCCACGGTCTCTCCGTGGCAGGAGGGTTGTGCGTAGCGTCGGCACCGGCGCGGTGACGACTCCGGCCCACCGTAGCGGCCGGGTCCGACAGTCGGCCCCGCCCGCCCGCAGGGGCGTCGCCCGGAAGAGGGCGCAAGGGGGCACAGCTACACCAGTGCAGACGGCACAGCCTACCCGCACCCGTACGGCCGAACAAAACGCATAGGGGTTGTGAGAGCGGCCCAAGCGCCGCAATCTGGACGGAACGGGATTCCTGCCCGTTCGTCTCCACGCCTGGAGGTGGGACCAATGGCCCAGTCCGTCCACCGCATGCCCGCGCTCACGCTGAACACCGACGGCCATCCGCACCCCCGCGAGAACACCCTGGTGGCGCTCACCGCCGTCCTGGGCGTGATCGCCTTCACCACCTCGTTCTTCCACGGCCTCCACCTGCTGACCTCGTGGACCGGCCTGGCCGGCATCGTCACGGGGTTCTGGGGCGTGTTCGTCTCGGTCACCACCGCCGAGCGCTTCGTCCTGATGGTCTCGCTCGGCGCCTCCGCGGTCGGCTTCTACCTCGGCATCGCCCGCGGCGGCCTCTGGGGCTGATCCGCCCGGGCCCGCTCCGGCCCCCAGGAACCCTCGGCGCCCCCGTCGCGTATCTGCAAGGAGACAGGTACCGCGACGGGGGCGCCGTCGTGCCCGCCGCGACGGGCGCCCGGACCCCGGACGATAAGGTCAGCCCGAGAACCTGGGGCCCACCGCAGCCCGACCGACGAGGAGCACCGAGCAATGAGCCTGCGCCTGAGGACGATCACCCGCGAGGAGCACCTCGCCTTCATCAGGAGCCGCGCCTCGGCCAGCCACATGCAGGTGCCGTCGTGGGGCGACGTGAAGGCGGAGTGGCGGTCCGAGTCGATCGGCTGGTTCGACGACGCCAACCAGCTCGTCGGCGCCGGCCTGGTGCTCTACCGCCAGCTGCCCAAGCTCAAGCGCTACCTCGCCTACCTGCCCGAGGGCCCGGTCATCGACTGGTTCGACCGCGACCTCGACCGCTGGCTCTCCCCGATGCTGGCGCACCTGAAGTCGCAGGGCGCGTTCTCGGTGAAGATGGGCCCGCCGGTGGTCATCCGCCGCTGGAACGCCCCCACCATCAAGGAGGCCATCGCCGCCAAGCAGGCCAAGCGGCTGCGCGACGTCGAGGCCGACTGGTACGAGCCGCGCGCCTTCGAGGTGGCCGACCGGCTGCGCAAGGCCGGCTGGCTGCAGGGCGAGGACGGCGGCGCCGGCTTCGGCGACGTCCAGCCCCGCTACGTCTTCCAGGTGCCGCTGGCCAACCGCTCGCTGGACGACATCCACAAGAACTTCAACCAGCTGTGGCGCCGCAACATCAAGAAGGCCGAGAAGAGCGGCGTCGAGGTGTACCAGGGCGGCTACGACGAGCTGCCGATCTTCCACCAGCTCTACCTGGTGACCGCCGAGCGCGACCGCTTCACCCCGCGCCCGCTGTCCTACTTCCAGCGGATGTGGAAGGCCCTCACCGCCGAGGACCAGAACCGCATGCGGCTCTACATCGCCTACCACGACGGCGAGCCGCTGGCCGCCACCACGATGCTCGTGGTCGGCGAGCACGTCTGGTACTCCTACGGCGCCTCGGCCAACCACAAGCGCGAGGTCAAGCCGTCCAACGCCATCCAGTGGCGGATGATGCGCGACTCCTACGCCCTCGGCGGCGGGGTGTACGACCTGCGCGGCATCAGTGACACCCTGGACGAGAACGACCACCTGTTCGGTCTGATCCAGTTCAAGGTCGGCACCGGCGGCCAGGCGGCCGAGTACCTCGGCGAGTGGGACTTCCCGCTCAACAAGCTGCTGCACAAGGCCCTCGACCTCTACATGTCCCGCCGCTGAGGAGGCTGACCCGATGACGCTGTCGCTCTACCTCGACACCGAACGCTGGCGCACCCACCAGCGCTCCGTCCTCGCCGAGTTCCCCGGCCTGGTGCCGGTCGCCAAGGGGAACGGCTACGGCCTGGGCAACCACCGGCTGGCCGAGGAGGCGACGCTGCTGGGCACCGGTGTGCTCGCCGTCGGTACCGCGTACGAGGCCGCCGACGTCGCCGAGTGGTACGGCGGCGAGCTGCTGGTGCTCACCCCCTACCGGGTCGGCGAGGAGGTCCTGCCGCTGCCGCACGCCCGGGTGATCCGCACGGTGGCGAGCGTGGCCGCGCTGCGGACGCTGCACGGCACCCGGGTGGTGCTGGAGTGCATGACCACCATGCGCCGCCACGGCGTGAGCGCCGCCGACCTGAGCACCGTCGCCGCCGAGCTGGACGGCGTCAGCTTCGAGGGCCTGGCGCTGCACCTGCCGATGGACCGGCCGGACGGCTCCAGCCCGGTCGAGGAGGTCGCGTACTGGGTGGACACCGCCCGCGCGGCCGGCATCCCGGTGCACACCGTGTTCGTGAGCCACCTCGGCGCGGCGGGCATGGAGCAGCTGGCCCAGCGCTACCCGGGGACGGTCTTCCGGGCCCGGATCGGCACCCGGCTCTGGCTGGGCGACCACGCCGCGCTGGAGGTCCGCGCCACCGTCCTGGACGTCACCCCGCTGAAGAAGGGCGACCGCTACGGCTACCGCCAGCACCCGGCGCCGGCCGACGGCCACATCCTGGTGGTCGCCGGCGGCACCGCGCACGGCATCGGCCTGGAGGCGCCCAAGTACGTGCAGAGCATGGCCTCGCGGGCCAAGGGCATCGCCCGGGCCGGGCTGGCGACCGTCAACAAGACCAAGTCGCCGTTCCACTGGGCCGGCAAGCAGCTCTGGTTCGCCGAGCCGCCGCACATGCAGGTCTCGCTGCTCTTCCTGGACGGCGAGACCGAGCCCCCGGCGATCGGCGAGGAGCTCGGTCTCCAGGTCCGCCACACCACCACGCACTTCGACCGCGTGGTGGACCGCTAGGCCTGGGTCCTCGTGGCCGACAAGCCGTGACCCGTCGGACGTGACGGGTCACGGCTTGTCGGCCGGCTCCAGCAGTTCCGGCTCTCCCAGCCACTGCTCGGAGCCGGCCGGCGCGTACGCGGCGTAGGTCTCCTCCTCGCGCAGCCGCCGGGCGGTGCCCAGCACGAACACGTCCGGGGCGTGGTCGAGCACCCCGCCGGAGGGGTCGTCGCTGCCGTCCCAGCGGACCGGGTCGCGGTCCGGGTGCAGGACGTCGCGCACGACCAGGGCGACCAGGTAGAGCGTGCCGATCAGGTGCAACCCGATCGCGAAGTGGTACCAGGCCTCGCCGATCCCGTGCTGCTTGGGCCCGGTGACGAAGCCCAGGTGGGACCAGATGCCCAGGGTGTAGAGCACCTCGCAGGCCTGCCAGACCAGGAAGTCCCGCCAGCGCGGCCGGGCCAGCACCGCGAGCGGCAGCAACCAGAGCGCGTACTGCGGCGAGTACACCTTGTTGACCAGCACGAACAGCGCGACCACCAGGAAGGCCAGCTGCACGAGGCGCGGGCGGCGCGGCGCGGAGAGCCCGAGCCACGCTATGGCCAGGCAGCCCAGCACCATCAGCACCCCGATGTAGAGGTCGAGGTCGGCCAGCCCCACGCCGCGGGTCTGCATCAGGATCAGCCAGAACGAGCCGTAGTCCTCGCCGCGGTGCTTGCTGAACACGTAGAAGGTCGACCAGCCCTGCCAGTTGGCGAGCATGATCGGCAGGTTGACCACCAGCCAGGCGCCCACCGCGCCGCCCAGCGCCACCCGGAACTCGCGCCACTTGCCGGCCCGCCAGCAGAGCACCAGCAGCGGGCCGAGCAGCAGCAGGGGGTAGAGCTTGGCGGCGGTGGCCAGCCCGATGAAGACGCCGGCCCAGCCCGGCCGGGAGCCGGACCACCAGGCCACCGCCACGGCGGCCAGCGCGACCGCGAGCAGGTCCCAGTTGACCGTGCCGTTGAGCAGCAGGACGGGCGCGAGCGCGAACATCAGCGCGTCCCAGGGGCGGCGCCGGTGGGTGCGGGTGAGCGCCACCACCGCGACCACCGCGCAGGCCATCAGCAGCCCCGCGTTGACCGCCCAGAACCACTGCTCCTGGCTCTGCTGGTTGCCCCCGCCGGGCGTCAGCCAGGCCGCGACCTGCATGAACAGGCCGGTCAGCACCGGGTACTCCAGGTACTGCAGGTCCCCCGACGAGCCCGGGATGCGGTCCACGTACGGGTGCAGCCCGGACGCGAAGCCGCGTCCGGAGAACAGGTGCGGGATGTCGCTGTAGCAGGCGTGGATGTACTGCGGCGAGCCCGGCTGGAACCAGGCCTGCTCGTAGCAGGGCAGCTTCTGCACCATGCCGAGCACCGAGACCACGATCACCGCGAGCGCCAGGAAGCGCGCCGGGATCCACCAGGAGACGCCGAGCAGCGCCCTGCGCCCGGGAGGCCCGCCGAACACCTCGCTGCCGGCCGCCGCCACCGGGTCCTCGTCGGCCGGGACGACCACGGTGTTGACCGGCGGGGCGGCCGTGGCGACGGCTGCCGGGGTGGGCCCTGCGGCGGCGCCGGGCCCTGCCGGCCCGGCGGTTTCGTCACGATCGCTCGACGTCATGCCGGACATCCTGCCGCACCATTCCCGCCGGGACGAGGAGGACCCCGCCACGGTCTGCGGGGGTCCGCAGCGGCGGGGTCCGCGAACCGTGACGAAAACGGCGGTGGCGGCCCTCCGAGGAGGGCCGCCACCGCCGTTGCGGTTCTCGTCCGGGTACTACCCCCCCGGCGGGCCGGGCGGGGTGGTCTGGGTCGGCTTGCCGGACGGCTTCCCACCGCCGCCCGGTGTCGTGGTGTCCGTGGGGGTCGGCGGCGGCGTCTGGCAGCCGGGCAGGCCCGGGATCAGACAGGTGTTGGTCGGGTGCGGGGGCTTGGTCTTGGTCGCGGTCGGCTGCGGGTCGCCGGGGCAGTCCACGCCGGGCACGCAGCTCTGGGTCTGGGTCGGCTGCGGCTGGGCGGGCTGCGTCGGCTGCTGGGTCTGCGGCGGGGCCGACGGGCTGTCCGCCGTGGTCGGCGTCTGCACGGGCGTGGCCGTGGACGGCGCACCGGAGGAGTCGACCTCGGTGCCGACCGGCTGCGGGTTCGGGAAGTCCAGCTTCTTCTCGTTGGCCAGCGCGACCTTCATGTAGCGGGTGAAGACGTCGGTCGGGATGTCACCACCGTGGATGGACGCCTTGCCGCCGGTGCCGTTGAGCGACTGCCGCTCGTGCTTGGACGGGTCCTCGCGCCACATCGCGACGCTGGTCACCAGCTGCGGGGTGTAACCGACCCACCAGGCCGACTTGTTCTGGTCGGTGGTACCGGTCTTGCCCGCCACCGGGCGGCCCAGCGCGAGGGTCTTGGTACCGGTGCCCTTCGCGGCGACGTTCACCAGGACGTCGGTGACGTTGTCGGCAACCGCAGGCTCCAGCGCGACCTTGGCGTCCTTCTTGGCGAAGCCCGGGCGTTCGACGCCGTTCAGCTCGACCTTGGTGACCGAGTACGGCTCGGACTCCTTGCCGCTGGCCGCCAGGGTGCCGTAGGCGGTGGCCATCCGGATCGGGCTGATGGTGGAGGTGCCGAGCGGGAAGGTCGCGGTCTTCGGATCCGCGAGGCTCTCCTTCCGGACGCCCATCTGCACCGCGATGTCGGCCACGTTCTGGCCGCCGACGTCCTGGTTGAGCTGGACGAACGGCACGTTGTACGAGTACTGCATGGCCTGCCGCAGCGAGACGTAGCCGTGCTTGCTGGCGTCCTCGTTCTTCTGGTGGTACGGCTTGCCGTCGTCGCCGATCACCAGCGAGCCGTCCGGCTTGCGGATCTCGGACATGTCGTCGGCCAGGTAGCGGCTGTCGGCGTTGATCCGCTTCGGCTTGCCGTCGTCGCCCTTCGCGGTCTGCACGCCGACCTGCATCGCGGTCGCCAGCACGAACGGCTTGAAGGTCGAGCCGACCTGGACGCCGGAGGCGTCGGCGTTGTTGTCGAAGTGGCCGTTCTCCACGCCGTCGCCACCGTAGAGGGCGATGATCGCACCGTCGCCGGGGCGGATGCTGGCGGAGCCGAACTGGATGTTGGTGTCGTTGTCCGGGCGCTTCTGCGGGTCGAGGTTCTCCGCCTTGACGTCGTCGACGGCCTTCTTCAGGGCGTCGACCTTGTCCTTCTCGAAGGTCGTGTAGATCTTCAGACCGCCCTTGTCGATCACCTGCTGGGTGACCGCCTTGTCGGTGTTCATCACGTACTTGTTGGCGGTGTCGACCAGGTAGCTGACCTCACCGTTCATGTTGGAGCTGGGCTTCAGCGGGACCGGGTCCGGGAACGCGGTGCACTTGGCCCGCTCCTCCGAGGTGACGGCCTTGATCTTCACCATGTTGTCGAGGATCCAGGACCACCGCCCCTCGGCCCGCTCCTTGTTGGCCGGGTTGGTGGGGTCGTAGTAGGCCGCACCCTTGAGCAGGCCGGCCAGCATGGCGCTCTGACACAGGTTGAGGTCCTTGGCGTCCACCCCGTAGTACGCCTGGGCGGCGGCCTGGGCCCCGTTCGCGCCGCGACCGAACCAGCTGGTGTTCAGGTAGCCCTTGAGGATCTCCTCCTTCCCCTGCTGCTGGTCGATCTTCAGCGTGATGAAGAACTCCTTCACCTTGCGGCTGATGGTCTGTTCCTGGCTCAGGTAGGCGTTCTTCACGTACTGCTGGGTGATGGTCGAGGCGCCCTGGGTCTCCCCTCCCTTCGCCATGTTGTAGACGGCGCGGAGCATGCCCTTGGGGTCGATGCCGTGGTCGGTGCGGAAGTCCTGGTTCTCCGCGGCGATGACGGCGTTCTGCAGGTTGGGGCTGATGTCCGGGAGCTCGACGATCTGACGGTTCGTCTGGCCCTTGCGGGTCATCTCGGAGCCGTCGGCCCAGTAGTAGATGGTGTTCTGGCCCTGCACCAGCTTGTTCAGCTCTGGGACCTGGGTGGTCTGGTACAGGTAGAACACCAGGCCGACGAAGCAGCCGAAGACCAGCAGGAAGCCGCTCAGCCACTGCTTCCAGGACGGCAGCCAGCGCCGGATCCCGGTCTTGCCGAACCGCGGGTAGTCGATGAAGCGCTTCTTGCCGGGTCCGGCGGCCGCGGCGGACGCCGCGGCGGCACCGCTCCGGCCGCCCCCCTTGCCCTTCTTCTGGGCGGCCTTGCGCATCTCCGCCCGGGTCATCCGGGGTTGCTGAGCGGTCTCCCGAACGCCCTGCGGGCGCCGACGACCGATCCCGGGCGAGCTCAGCTCGTCCGGATCGGGCCCTCCCCGACGGCCGCCGCCTCCCGGGGGCTGCTGCCCGTCACCGCCCGGGTCGGGCGTCCTTCGCCGTCGATCGCTCATCTTGCAGCCACTCCTCGCCAGGCGTCTCCAGCCTGAAGGCAGGGTTCACGTCGGATGCCCGCAAACCGCCTGACTCCCGGAGGTGGTCCTCGTGCACACGCGACAGCGTACGCAGCACGGAAATACAACTAATCGGGCATCATTCGCCAATAACCGCAAAACGGCGACAGATCATTACACGGCCGTTGCCAAGCTCACCCGCGCGTCGGCTTGTGATCACATTCACGCGTGCCCCCCTTGCCCGTTCCCGGGGTCGGGTTTACTGTTCTCGATATATCGAGCCGATACATCGAAGCGGAATACCGCCGGATGCAGCGGCCGGACGGAAGCCGAGAGGGAGGAGGACCGCGACAGTGGGCAGGCGCTCAGGAGTGCTGGAGTTCGCCGTTCTCGGCCTGCTCCACGACGCTCCGATGCACGGCTACGAGCTGCGCAAGCGGCTCAACATCCTGCTCGGCACGTTCCGGGCGCTCTCCTACGGAACGCTCTACCCCTGCTTGAAGAGCCTGGTCGCCCAGGGTTTCCTGGTCGAGGACAACCCGGACGTCGAGTACGTCCCGGCCACCGCGCTCAACGGCAAGCGGTCCAAGATCGTCTACCGACTCTCGGCCGAGGGGAAGCAGCGCTTCGAGGAGCTGCTCGCCGACTCCGGCCCGGACGCCTGGGAGGACGAGCACTTCGGCGTCCACTTCGCGTTCTTCGGCCAGACCGACCGGGCCGTCCGGATGCGCGTCCTGGAGGGACGCCGCAGCCGGCTGGAGGAGCGCCTGGAGCGGATGCGCAACTCGCTGGCCCGCGCCCGCGAGCGGTTCGACGACTACACCGTCGAACTCCAGCGGCACGGACTGGAGTCGGTGGAGCGCGAGGTCCGCTGGCTCAACGAGCTGATCGAGACCGAGCGGTCCAACCGCACCGGCCGGACCGGTCCCGCCACCGGCGGCGACTCCGCCGGTGCACCCCACAAGACTTCGGACGGCCGTGGCCAGGAGACCGGGTCCTCGGACCCGTCCGGGCCACCGTACGACCGCCCGGGGCGCTCCGCCCAGGAGCGCTGACACCGCGCCAGCCCTGTGCCGCGCGGCAGGAGTGGGCGCCTCGCGCCCTTACACAGCAGTCATCGAAGATGCAGGACGAGGTGCCGCCGGTCACGGCGGCCCTCATGAGATCACAGGGAGCAACCGGAATGGGTTCGGTTCGCGTAGCCATCGTGGGCGTGGGCAACTGCGCCGCGTCGCTGGTGCAGGGTGTCGAGTACTACAAGGACGCCGACCCGGCCGGCAAGGTCCCCGGCCTGATGCACGTCCAGTTCGGTGACTACCACGTCAGTGACGTGGAGTTCGTCGCCGCCTTCGACGTCGACGCCAAGAAGGTCGGCTTCGACCTGGCCGACGCCATCGGCAACAGCGAGAACAACACCATCAAGATCTGCGACGTGCCGCCGACCGGCGTCACCGTCCAGCGCGGCCACACCCTCGACGGCCTGGGCAAGTACTACCGCCAGACCATCGAGGAGTCGGACGAGGCCCCGGCCGACGTCGTCCAGGTCCTGAAGGACCAGAAGGTCGACGTCCTGGTCTGCTACCTGCCGGTGGGCTCCGAGGCCGCCGCCAAGTTCTACGCCCAGTGCGCCATCGACGCCAAGGTCGCCTTCGTGAACGCCCTGCCGGTGTTCATCGCGGGCACCAAGGAGTGGGCGGACAAGTTCACCGAGGCCGGCGTGCCGATCGTCGGTGACGACATCAAGTCCCAGGTCGGCGCCACCATCACGCACCGCGTGATGGCGAAGCTCTTCGAGGACCGCGGTGTCATCCTCGAGCGCACCATGCAGCTGAACGTCGGCGGCAACATGGACTTCAAGAACATGCTCGAGCGCGAGCGCCTGGAGTCCAAGAAGATCTCCAAGACCCAGGCCGTCACCTCGCAGATCCGCGACCGCGAGCTGGGCGCCAACAACGTCCACATCGGTCCCTCGGACTACGTGGCCTGGCTGGACGACCGCAAGTGGGCCTACGTCCGCCTGGAGGGTCGCGCCTTCGGTGACGTCCCGCTGAACCTGGAGTACAAGCTCGAGGTCTGGGACTCCCCGAACTCCGCGGGTGTCATCATCGACGCCGTGCGCGCCGCCAAGATCGCCAAGGACCGCGGCATCGGCGGCCCGATCCTGTCGGCCTCCTCGTACTTCATGAAGTCCCCGCCGGTCCAGTACTTCGACGACGAGGCCCGCGAGAACGTCGAGAAGTTCATCCGCGGCGAGGTCGAGCGCTGAGTTCAGGGCACCACGCGGACCGGTCGCTCCGCAGCGGGTCGCACCGTCGGACCCGTGTGCTGAGCGACTGATCCCCCCTGGCTCCACCGAAGGGCCCACGATCACCGGATCGTGGGCCCTTCGTGTTTTCCCGGCCGATGTTTCACGTGAAACAGCAGCCCGTTCCATGGCACTCTGGGCGGGTGGCGATCACCGAGAACGGCAGCACCCACCAGTCCGCGCACCGCGCCACGCTCCTCGACCTGCTCCGGGGCCGGGACTTCCGGCGGCTGCTGACCGCCCGGGTGCTCTCCCAGCTCTCGGACGGGGTCTTCCAGGTCTCGCTCGCCGCCTACGTGGTCTTCTCCCCCGAGAAGCAGTCCTCCCCCACCGACATCGCCTCGGTGCTGGCCGTGATGCTGCTGCCGTTCTCGGTGATCGGCCCGTTCGCCGGGGTGCTGCTGGACCGCTGGCGCCGACGCCAGGTGCTGTACTACGGCAACCTGGCCCGCTTCGGGCTGGGCCTGGTCACCGGTGGGCTGCTCCTGGCCGAGGCGCCGACCGAGCTGTTCTTCGCCTCGGCCCTGCTGGTCACCGCGCTCAACCGGTTCATCCTCGCCGGTCTGTCCGCCGCCCTGCCCCGGGTGGTGGAGCAGGACCAGCTGGTCACCGCCAACGCGCTCTCCCCCACCCTCGGAACGGTCGCCGCCGCCTCAGGCGGCGGCATCGGCTTCCTGCTGCACCAGGTGATGACGCCCGGACCGAAGGCGGACGCCGCGCTGGTGACGGTCGCCTCGCTGCTCTACCTGTCGGCCGCGCTGGCCGCCCGCCGGATGGACCGCGACCTGCTCGGCCCGGACCAGCACGCCGACCGCCCGGCACTCGGCCAGGCGCTGGTCCGGGCCGCCGTCGAACTCGGCGCCGCGGTGCGCCACCTGGTGCGGGACTGCCGGCCCGCCGTACACGCGCTGGCGGCGGTGACCGCGGCCCGGTTCTGCTACGGCGTGCTGATCGTGGTCGTGGTGATGCTCGCCCGGTACACCTTCAACGACCCGGCCGACAGCGCCGCAGGCCTGGTCAGCCTCGGCCAGGCCGTCGGCCTCTCCGCCGCCGGCTTCTTCGTCGCCGCGGTGGTCAGCCCCTGGTGCACCCGGAAGCTCGGTCTGGCCGGCTGGATGACGGCCTGCCTGATCGCCCCGGTGGTCTTCGTCCCCGCCCTCGGCCTGAGCTTCACGCTGGTGCCCTGCCTGATCGCCGCCCTGCTGCTCGGGGTGGTCACCCAGGGCACCAAGATCTGCGCCGACACCGTGGTCCAGGAGTCGGTCGAGGACGAGTTCCGCGGCCGGGTCTTCGCCATCTACGACGTGCTGTTCAACGTCGCCTTCGTGGCCGCCGCCATGGTCACCGCCCTGGTGCTGCCGCTGTCCGGCCGCTCCGGTGCGGTGGTCGTCGGCGTCGCCGCGGTGTACGCCCTCACCGCGGTCCTCTACCTGCGCGCCGCCCGCCGCCACCCGATCCCCTGACCGGTCCTCCACGAATCCCCCCGGACTCGGGACCGATGGCGTCCGACCGAGTCGCTAAGGTGTCAGACCTGTCGGAACGACAGCACTCTGTCTCGGGGGACGAACTGATGAGCACACCGCCCAACCAGTACGGGCCGCCACCGCCGGTTCCGGCGGGGCCGCACGCCGCACCGTACGGCGGTGCGCCCGTTCCCCCGCCGGCCGCGCCGTACGGACCGCCGCCCGGTTACGGGCAGCCGCAGCCCGCCCCGGGCGGCTACGGAGCGCCGCCGTCGTACGGGCAGCAGCCGTACGGGCACCAGCCCTACGGACAGCAGCCGCCTGCCGGGGCGTACGGCTACCCGCAGCCCACCGCTCCGGCACCGACGGCGCCGCCCGCCAAGAAGAGCGGCATCTCCAAGCTGAAGATGGTCGGACTGGCCGGCGGCGGCCTGGCCCTGGCGGTCGGGTACTTCGTGGCCGGGCCGAGCGTCAGCAGCGCCAAGCCGGGCGACTGTGTGCGGGTGAGTGGCTCCCGCGACGTCGAAATCGTCAAGTGCACTGATTCCAAAGCGAATTACCGCGTACTGTCGAAGTTCGAAGGCACCACCGACGTGAACCGCTGCAAGCAGACGCCGCAGACCACGAGCGCCGTCTCGGGCAAGAGCGGCCGCCGCTGGAACAAGAAGCGGTACGTGCTCTGCCTCGGTCCGATGGCGCCCGCCACCACCGGTGTCCCGCCGGTGAAGAAGTCCTGAACTCTTCCACCACTCCGTCCCCGGGGGACCAACTTGTCCGTTCCGCCTCCGCCCCAGATGCCGTACGGTCCGCCGCCCGGCGATGGCAACCCGTACTCCTCCGGCGGCGCCTACGGCGCTCCGCCCCCGCCGCCCGGCCAGCCCGGCTACGGCTACCCGAGCGCCCCGCCGCCGGAACAGCCGTACGGCTACCAGCAGCCCGCGCCCGGCTACGGCTACGGGTACCCGCCGCAGGGCCCGACGGACGGCCTGACCTGCCGGTTCTGCGGCGGCTACCCGGCGGTGAACGCCACCGTCCGCGGCCACCAGGGCCTGATCGTGGCCTACCGGATGCTGCGGATGTCCGGCCCGTTCTGCCGGACCTGCGGCACTGCCACCGTGCGCGACATGTCCGCCCGGACACTGGTCCAGGGCTGGTGGAGCCTGATCTCGTGGCTGCTGACGCCGATCACACTGCTGCTGAACCTCGGCCCGCACAACCGCATCAGCCGACTGCAGCCGCCCGTCCCGGGCAGCCACGGCCCGCAGCTCGACCCGGGCGTGCCGCTGGCCCGCCGCCCGCACATGGCGATGCTTCTGGTGCCGGTCTCGCTGGCGGTCACCGTCGTCCTCGCCGCCACCGGGGTGCTCGGCCCGTCGAAGAACGACGACCCGAGCAACCCGATCACCGCGGCGCCGTCGCCGTCCCCGTCGGCGTTCACCTTCACGCCCTCGCCGCCGCCGGCCTTCCCCTCGCCGACCTTCACGATGCCGGTACTGCCGAGCATCACCCTGCCGCCGGTCACCACCCCGACCGACGACGCGGACAGCGTGGACACGGCCAAGGCGGGCGACTGCCTGCGCAACGAGAACGGCCCCGCCGGTGAGACCACCGACACCCACCCGAAGGTCTCGGTGCTGCCCTGCACCGACACCAAGGCGCAGTACAAGGTGATCTACAAGTACCCCGCCACGTCCGACGAGAAGGTCTGCGAGAAGCAGCCCAAGTCGGACAGCTGGTACACCCGCACCTACACCAACTTCCCGTCCCTGAACTACGTGCTCTGCCTGAAGAAGCTCAAGTAGCCCGCCGCACGCGCGAGGGGTGGCCCCGGCCGAGTGCCGGGACCACCCCTCGCGTCGTGTCAGGAACCGGAACCGGAGCCGGAGCCGGCGTCAGCCCTGCTGCCCGGCCCACCAGGCGCGCAGCGCCGCGACCGCCTCGTCTTGCTCCATCGGGCCGTGCTCCAGGCGGAGTTCGAGCATGTGCTTGTACGCCTTGCCGACCGACGGACCGGGCTTGAGGGCGAGCAACTCCATGATCTGGTTGCCGTCCAGCGCCGGGCGGACGGCGTCCAGCTCCTCCTGCTCCTTCAGCTCGGCGATCCGCGTCTCCAGACCGTCGTAGGTTCGGGAGAGCGTGGCCGCCTTCTTCTTGTTGCGGGTGGTGCAGTCGGAGCGGGTCAGCTTGTGCAGGCGCTCCAGCAGCGGCCCGGCGTCGGTGACGTAGCGGCGCACCGCGGAGTCGGTCCACTCGCCGCCGCCGTAGCCGTGGAAGCGCAGGTGCAGCTCGACCAGGCGCGAGACGTCCTCGGTGAGCTCCTTGGAGTACTTGAGCTCCCGCATCCGCTTGCGGGTCATCTTGGCCCCCACCACCTCGTGGTGGTGGAAGGAGACCCGGCCGTCCGACTCGAAGCGGCGGGTGCGCGGCTTGCCGATGTCGTGCAGCAGCGAGGCCAGCCGCAGGGTGAGGTCCGGGCCGTCCTGCTCCAGCGCGACGGCCTGCTCCAGGACGGTCAGCGAGTGCTCGTAGACGTCCTTGTGCCGGTGGTGCTCGTCGCGCTCCAGCCGCAGCGCGGGCAGCTCGGGCAGCACGTACCCGGCCAGGCCGGTGTCGACCAGCAGCCGCAGGCCCTTCACCGGGTGCTTGGCCAGCAGCAGCTTGTTGAGCTCGGCCTGGACCCGCTCGGCCGAGACGATGGTGATCCGCTCCGCCATCGCGGACATCGCGGCGACCACCTCGGGCGCCGGGTCGAAGTCGAGCTGGGCGGCGAAGCGGGCGGCCCGCATCATCCGCAGCGGGTCGTCGGAGAAGGACTCCTCCGGGGTGGCGGGGGTGCGCAGCACCCGGGCCTCCAGGTCCGCCAGGCCACCGTGCGGGTCGACGAAGCCGCGGCCCGGCAGGTCGACGGCCATCGCGTTGACCGTGAAGTCCCGGCGGACCAGGTCCTCCTCGATGGTCTCGCCGTAGGTCACCTCGGGCTTGCGGGAGGTGCGGTCGTACGCCTCGGAGCGGTAGGTGGTGATCTCGATCAGGAAGGAGCCCTCGGGGGTGTCCTTGCGGGCACCGACGGTACCGAAGGCGATGCCGACGTCCCAGACCGCGTCCGCCCAGCCCTTGACCAGCTTGAGCACCTGCTGCGGGCGGGCGTCGGTGGTGAAGTCCAGGTCGTTGCCGAGCCGGCCGAGCAGCGCGTCCCGGACCGAGCCGCCGACCAGCGCCAGCCGGTGACCGGCCGCCTCGAAGCGGCGGGCGATCTCGTCGGCGACCGGCGACACCCGCAGCAGCTCTTGCAGCCCCAGGGTCTGGGCCTCGCTCAGGCCTGGGACGGCCCGGGCGGCGGTGCTGGGACGGTCGGTGCGCGTGGTGGGCTCATTGGCAGTGGACACGGCTCACAAGGGTACGTGCCCCGGCAGGTCAACCGCCCGCGCGTTTTGGGCGTCTCACCCCACAGCCCGCAACACTGCACCGCAGGCTGCATCGTTACCATGCCGGTGGACGAGTCTCGGGCACCGGACAGGGGATGCGGTGCCGCGTGCCGCCACGGCCCGCGGAACTCCTGCGCCGGCGGTGCGGCGACGGCGTCGGGCGAACGCTCCCGAGCGTCGAGAATGGCAAGAGCTCCAATCGAGGGACGTCGGGCGCGACCGCGCCGGACGGGACGAACAGCATCAGCAGCAAACGATCGAGAACGGCGAGGGCGAAGCGAGTGAGCGAGCCGGCACGGCACTCGGGCCTGGGGGCGCACCGACAGCCTGGACGGGCCGAACGCCCCACCGGGGGACGTCATCCGGTCCGCCGGGCGGGCCTGCGCCTCGCCGCCGCCTGCGCGGCCGCCCTGACCCTCTTCACGGCCGCCCCGGCCGGCGCGCTGCCGGCCGGCGGCAACCCCCGGCCGGCCGCGGACTCCACCGCCTCGGCCGAGTACCCGGTGGTCCTGAGCATCGAGTCGCTGGCCCCGCAGGTGGCCGTCCCCAACGGCACCGTGACGATCACGGGGCACGTCACCAACGCCGGCAAGTCGGCGCTGAAGGGCGCCCACGCCGCCGTCCGCAAGCCGTACTCCGGCAAGCCGCTGGACCGGCGCAGCGACCTGGCGAACGTGGCCGGCCGCACGACGCCGATCGGCACCGACGGCGTGGAGCTGGACAGCCCCCAGTACGCGCTGCCCGAGCTGAACCCCGGCCAAACCCTGCCGTACACGCTGAGCGTCGCGGTGAACGACCTCGGGCTGTCCTCCAGCGGGGTGTACGAGCTCGCGGTGGACGCCTGGGGCTCGACCGCCGACAACTCGCACGACCGGGCCCTGGGCATCGCCCGGAGCTTCCTGCCGTACAACCCGGGCGGCGCCGAGGCGCAGCCGACGAAGGTCGCCACGCTCTGGCCGCTGGTGCACGCGCCGGTGCTGGCCGCGCAGACCGTCGCCGACACCGGCGACCAGTCCACCTCGGTGCTGCGCGACGACAGCCTGGCCGCCGAGTTCGCCCCCGGCGGGCGGCTGTACGAGCTGGTCGACACCGGTTCCAAGCTGCCCGGCCTGACCTGGGTGATCGACCCGGACCTGGTGGACGCCGCGTTCGCGATGACCAAGCCCTACCGGGTGCAGAACCCGGGCACCGAGTCCGCGGGCAAGCCGGCCAGGGACGACAACACCGTCCCGGGCACCGGCACGGCCGCCGCCACCGCCTGGCTGGACAAGCTGCGGACCGCCGTCGCCAAGCCGGACAGCCAGGTGGTCGCGCTGCCCTACGCCGACCCGGACCTCGCCTCGATCGCGCACAACGGGGCCGACCTGCCCGGCATGTCGACCGCGCTCAACAAGGCCGCGACGGCCGGCCGGCTGACCGTCGAGGGCCGGCTCTCCGTGGACACCCGCTCCGACGTCGCCTGGCCCTACCAGGGCTACGTCGACCAGCGGATCACCGGCCTCGCCCAGCAGGCCGGCAGCGGGCTGGTGCTGGCCAACGGGGCGAGCATGCCGGAGCCGGACTCGCTGAACTACACCCCGAGCGCGGTGCGCCCGATCGGCAACGGGCAGAGCGCGGTGGTCGCCGACGAGACGGTCTCCGGGCTGTTCCAGCAGGACCTGAGCTCCGCGAAGGACCAGACCGACGCGACCCAGCGCTTCCTCGCCGAGACCTTCGCGATCACCCACGAGCAGCCGCAGAACCAGCGCGGCCTGCTGGTCATGCCGCCGCGCGAGCTGAGCGTCAACACCGCCAAGGTGCTGGCGAACGCCCTCCAGGCGGCGGCCGGCAAGTGGATCGCCCCGACCAAGCTGGACGGGGTGGCCCAGTCCTCGCCCGACCCGAAGGCCAACACCGGCGTCCCGGCGGCGGCCGACTACCCGACCCAGGCCCGCGCCTCGGAGCTGTCGGCGGCCGACCTCAGCGGCACCGACCGCATCCAGTACGACCTGGACACCCTGATGCGGGTGCTCACCCTGCCGCAGCGGGTGCGCGGCCCGTTCAACGCCGCCATGGCCCGCTCGCTGTCCACCGAGTGGCGCACCCGGGCACCGGCCGGCGGCGCCTACCGGCAGGGCGTCAAGATGTACCTGCAGGAGCTGACCAAGGCCGTCCAGGTGCCGCCGAAGCGCGTGGTCACCCTGGCCGGCGACACCGGCCAGCTGCAGGTCAGCGTCCGCAACGACCTGACCCAGACGGTCACCAACCTGAAGCTGGTGCTCACCTCGACCCAGCCGAACAGGCTGCGGGTGAGCAAGGAGGAGGAACTGGTCCTCCCGGCCTCGCAGAGCGCCACCCTCCGCTTCCAGGCCGAGGCGCACAACAACGGGCCGGTCAACATGACCGCCCAGCTGTGGACCACCGGCCCCAACCCGCGGGCGTACGGCGAGGCCCAGACCTTCAGGGTCGAGGTCACCTCGGTGACCAACGGCGTGCTGTACGTGTTCGCGGGCGCCGGCCTCCTGCTGCTGCTGGCCGCGCTGCGCTTCATGCGCCAGCGCAAGCGCCGGGACGGCCGGCCGCACGAGGACGGCGACCAGCCGGTCGGGGACGCCCCGCAGGCGGGCGGCGGGGCCGTCGCGGAGCCGGAGGCGGACGGGGCCGACGGGACGCCCGGGGACAGCGGGTCCGACGGGTCCGGGCCGGCGGACGACTCCGCTGGTGACGGTCCCGCGCAGACACCGCGCGGCAGCAGCCCGGATGGCCGGGTTAGGGCCGCCAGTGATGAGAAGGTTGGTCCTTGATACCGCCGACCCCCCGTGACGCCGGGCCGGCCTCCCCCACGACAGCGAAGAGGTGACATGACCGGGCGCAGCGAGGAGCGGCCGCCGGGCCGCGGTGAGAGCCGGCCGGGTGCCGAGTCGCCGTCCGGCGACTGGTACGTGGCCGACACCTACGCCCAGGACCCGTACGCGGCCGACGCGTACGGGACCCCGCAGGACGGCCAGGACCCGTACGGCCTGCGGGCCGGGCGACCCGCCGGGCCGGAGCAGCAGGCCGCCGCGTACGACGTGCCGCCGCAGCTGCCGCCGCAGGGCGGCGGCTACCCGATGCCGGTGCCGCCGACCCCGTACCCGGCGGCGGAGCAGTTCTCGCCCCCGGTGCCGCCGACGCAGCCCGGCTGGGACACCCCGCCGCAGGCCGGTTGGCAGCCGGAGCAGCCCGCGGCCCCGGCTCCGGCCGGCGGCCGGTGGGGCGGTGCCGAGCAGCAGCAGTCGCAGCCACAGCAGCCACAGCAGTCGCAGCAGTGGGAGCCGGGCCCGGCTCACTCCGCCTGGGACAGCGAGACCACCGAGTACGTCGGGGTGGACGCGCTGTTCGGCGGCCGGCAGGCGCAGGCCGCGGCCCAGCCGCCGGTTCCGCAGCCCGCCCCGGCCCCGCAGACCGCCGCCCCGGGCACCCCGGGGGCCGTGCCGCCCGGCGCGCAGGCCGGTCCCGCGCCGTACCCGCCGGTGGTCGGTTACCCGGGGCAGCCGCAGCACGGCGGTCCGGGCGGGCAGCGTCCCTTCGTGCCGCCGATCGAGTTCGACCCGCCGCTCTCCGAGGAGGAGGCCACCATGCAGGTGGCCGCCGTCGCGGTGCCCCCGGCGGTCGAGCCGCTGGCGGAGCTCGCCGAGAAGCACGCCGCGCAGCCGCAGCCCGCGGCCGCCCCGGCGGCCGGCGGGGGCGGCAAGGTCGCCAGCCTGCTGAACTCCAGCGCGATCATGGCGGCCGGCACCCTGGTCTCCCGCGGCACCGGCTTCGTCCGGACCATGGTGATCACCCTGGCCATCGGCGTCGGCGTGATGGGCGACTCGTACAACGCGGCGAACACCCTGCCGACCCTGCTGTACATCCTGATCGGCGGCGGCGCGCTGAACGCGGTCTTCGTGCCGCAGCTGGTGCGCAGCATGAAGAACGACGAGGACGGCGGCACCGCGTACGCCAGCCGGCTGCTCACCCTGGTGATGGTCGGGCTCGGCGGCGTGGTGTTCCTGGCGGTGCTCGGCGCACCGGTGCTGGTCCAGCTGATCGCCCACCCGATGATGTCCAACCCGGAGCGGGCCGACACCACGGTGGCGCTGGCCCGCTACTGCCTGCCCACGATCTTCTTCATGGGCATCCACGTGGTGATGGGCCAGATCCTCAACGCCCGCGGCCGGTTCGGCGCGATGATGTGGACCCCGGTCCTGAACAACATCGTGGTGATCTTCACCTTCGCCGCCTACATCTGGGTCTACGGCGGGTTCGGCACCACCCACGTCACCCCGGAGGCCATCTCGCCCGAGGGCGTCCGGCTGCTCGGCCTCGGCACCCTGATCGGCCTGGTCGTCCAGTCGCTGGCGATGATCCCGTACCTGCGGGCGGCCGAGTTCCGCTTCCGGCCCCGCTTCGACTGGCGCGGCCACGGCCTGGGCAAGGCCGCCCGGCTGGCCAAGTGGACGTTCTTCTTCGTGCTCGCCAACCAGGCCGGCTACCTGGTGATCACCCAGCTGTCGACCAACGCCGGCGACGCCGCCGCGGCGGCCGGCCACACCGGCGTCGGCCTGGCCGCGTTCTCCAACGCCCTGCTGATCTGGCAGCTCCCGCAGGCCGTGATCACCGTCTCGATCATGAGCGCGGTGCTCCCCCGGCTCTCCCGGGCGGCCGCCGACGACGACGCCGGAGCCGTCCGCGACGACATCTCCTACGGTCTGCGCACCACCGCGGTGGCGGTCGTCCCGGGCGCGTTCCTGTTCCTGTCACTCGGTCCGGTGATCGGCCGTTCGATCTACGCGGTCGGCGGCAACGAGTCCGTCCTGAACGACGCCACCAACGTCGGCCTGATGCTCTCCGCCTTCGCCCTGGGCCTGATCCCGTACTCGGCCCAGTACGTGATGCTGCGCGGCTTCTACGCCTACGAGGACACCCGGACCCCGTTCTCCAACACCGTCTGGGTCGCCGTCTGCCAGGCGACCTTCTCGGTGCTGTGCTGGCTGCTGCTGCCCGCGCAGTGGACGGTGATCGGCATGGCCTTCGGTTACGGGTTCGCCTACGCCATCGGGGTGATGGTGGCCGTGCCGAAGCTGAAGAAGAAGATCGGCGGGCTGGACACCAAGCGGATCGGCAAGACGTACAGCCGGCTGGCCGCCGCCTGTGTCCCCGCCGCGCTGGTGGGCCTCGGCGCCAGTCTGGCGGTCCAGCAGGTGCTCAGCGGCTGGCTGGGGAGCATCGCCTCCCTGGTCGTGGCCGGCGGCCTGCAGCTGGGTGTCTTCGTGCTCATCGCGAAGCGCCTGCGGATCGAGGAACTGAACGCCATGCTGGGCATGGTCCGCGGCCGACTGGGCCGCTGACCGTCGCTTCGACGGCCGGACGAGCGGGCGCCCTGACCGGGCGTCAACCGGAGCGGACAGCTCCGCCGCTCGTCCGGCCTACTGCTGGGCCGCCGGCCGAGCCGGTGCAACCCGGCGGCGAGGTGGCGACCCGGTGTCCTATCTGCACCACATCTCTCCACCGGTGGGCAACCGAGCGGGGCCCTCAGAGGTCGTACCCGGGGGAGAAGAGTGGGCACAATTGTCCTGGAGCACGGGGCCGCCAAACCCCCGGACTCCAGCGACTCTCTCAGCCGGGGCGACACAAGGGGAGGCAGGACCACGGTGGCTGATGGCACCAAGGCGGTCGTCGACACGTCGGCAGCTGACACGGCGGCGGACGAAGCCGCGCTGGCCGCGGCGATCGACGGGCTCGCCGTCGCGAAGGACGCCGACGGGCGCGCCTCCGCCGGCGGCGGCAAGGGCGCCTCCACCGCTGCCGCCGTTCCCGGGCGGACCGCCGGTGACGTCGACGGGGACACCCACGACGGCCCCGACAGGGGATCCGGGAGCTCCACCGACTCCGGTGACCCCGGTGGCTCCGACGACTCGGACGGCTCCGACGCGGACCGCGACCCGGACGGTCCGGCGGTCTCCGTCAGCGAGGAGACCTCGGAGATCACCGCGCCGCTCTCGGTCCAGGAGATCGCCGCCGAACTGGCCGCCGGCGCAGCGGGGAAGAAACCCGCCCCCGCGCAGGCCCCCGCGAAGCGCCGTCCCACCGACCCGCAGCCCACGGTCGACCCGCGCGACACCGCCACCCTCCCGCGCACCCTTCCCGCCCCGCAGCGCCGCAGCGGCGACATGATCGGCCACCGGTACCTGCTGGAGGAGTGCATCTCCCAGACGGACACCTTCAGCAGCTGGCGCGCCGTCGACGAGAAGCTGCGCCGGGCCGTCGGCGTCCACCTGATGGCCTCCGGCCACCAGCGGGCCCGCAAGGTGCTGGCCGCGGCCAAGTCCGCCGCCCTGCTCGGCGACCCGCGCTTCGTCCAGGTCCTGGACGCCGTCCAGGAGGGCGAGCTGGTCTACGTCGTGCGGGAGTGGCTGCCGCACTCCTCCGACCTGGCCAAGCTGCTCGCGGACGGCCCGCTGGAGCCGCACGAGGCGTACCAGATGGTCCGCCAGGTCGCCGACGCGGTCGCGGCCGCCCACCGGCGCGGCCAGGCCCACCTGCGGCTCACCCCGCGCTGCGTGCTGCGCACCGACAGCGGCCAGTACCGGATCAACGGCATCGCGGTGGACGCCGCCCTGCGCGGGCTGCCCGTCGAGGGGACCACCGAGGACGCCCAGCGCTCCGACACCCGTGCGATCGGCGCCCTGCTGTTCGCCGCGCTCACCCACCGCTGGCCGTACCCCGAGGACCGCTACGACCTCCGGGGCCTCCCGAAGGGCCTCCAGAACGTCGCGCCGGACCAGGTCCGCGCCGGCGTCCACAAGGGCCTGTCCGAGCTCGCGGCGCGCGCCCTGTTCGACCACCCGCCGCACCACGCCGAGCCGATCACCACCCCGGAGGAGCTGGTCCGGGCGATCGCACAGATGCCCCGGATCCGCCGGCCCGAGCCGGAGCTGCCCGCCTACCCGGCGCCGCCCCGGCACAACACGCACGCCCTGCCGACGGCCCCCAACCCGACCCGGGTCGCCGACACGACCGTCGCGCCGCTGCCCGCCTCCTCCCGCCCGGCCTCGACCCGGCGCACCCGGCGGCGGCTGCGGCGGGTGGCCAAGGCCACCGCCTGGACCGTCGCCCTGGGCGCCATCGGCGTCGCCTCCTGGCAGTTCGTCGACAACCTGCGCAACAACAACGGCGCCGTCGCCTCCCCGCTGCCCTCGGCCAGCAGCGCCGCGCCGACCACCCCGCACCCGACGACGCACACGCCAGTGCCGATCGCGATCAAGGAAGCGCAGTCGTACAACCCGCTGGGCGACGGGCCGGAGGGCACCGAGAGCATCGGGAAGTCCATCGACGGCGACCCGAACACCGCCTGGACCACCGGCTGGTACTACGACCAGTTCGGCCCCAAGGCACCCGCCCTGAAGCCGGGCACCGGCCTGCTGATCGACCTCGGCTCGCCGCAGTCGGTCTCCGCGGTGAACGTCCAGTTCAGCGGCGGCGAGCAGGCCGCGGAGCTCCGCCTGCCCACCTCGGCCGCCGCCGCCAACCCGATGGCGGCCAAGCCGGACGGCTTCACCGTCGTCGGCAAGAAGAGCGGGACCAACGTCGAATACACCCTCGACAACCCGGTCACCACCCGCTACCTCTTGATCTGGCTGACCAGCCTGACCAAGGATTCCGACAGCAAGTTCCGCGGCCACGTCGCCGAGGTCAAGGTCTCCGGCTGACCCGACGACCGGGCCGCCGTCGGGCGGCAAGCGGACACGGCGAGACGAAGGGGTGGCGGTGACGGACAGCGTGGACCGGACGGACGACGACGCGGCGCTGCTCGCCCGGCACGTGGCGGGCGACCGGGAGGCCTTCGGCCTGCTGGTGAACCGCCACCGCGACCGGCTCTGGGCGGTCGCCCTGCGCACCCTGGGCGACCGCGAGGAGGCCGCCGACGCGCTCCAGGACGCCCTGGTCTCCGCGTTCCGCGCCGCCGCCGGCTTCCAGGGCCGCTCGGCCGTCACCACCTGGCTGCACCGGATCGTGGTCAACGCCTGCCTGGACCGCGCCCGCCGCAGTGCCACCCGCCGCACCACCCCGCTCGACGAGGACCCGCAGCGGCTCGACACCCTGGTCGGCGCCGCCGAGCCGGCCGACTCCCCGGTGGTCCGCGCCGAGCTGCACCGCGAGGTGACCGCGGCCCTCGACGAACTGCCCGTCGAGCAGCGGGCCGCGCTGGTCCTGGTCGACATGCAGGGCTACCCGGTCGCCGAGGCCGCCGAGCTGCTGGGCGTCCCCGTGGGCACCGTGAAGAGCCGCTGCGCACGCGGCCGGGCCCGGCTGCTCCCCCTGGTGCGGCACCTGCGCGAGAACGACGACGGGCCGGACGTTTCACGTGAAACACCGGGCGCCCCGGGTTCGGCCCCACCACGGCGGGGCACCCCGGGTTCGGCCCCACCACGGCGGGGCACCCCGGGGAACCCGACGGCGCCCCGCACCGTCACAGGGACGAGCCCGAACACCGGTCGGACGGTTCTGGAAGGAGACGCGAGCACACGATGACCGCCCCCCTCCCCTCCCCCGACCCCACGGGGGACCACCCCCCGGTCGAGCAGCTCGCCGACCTCGCCGAGGGACTGGTCGAGTCCCCCGGGGCCGTCACCGCGCTGCGCCGGCACCTGGACGGCTGCGCCGAGTGCCGGGAGACCGTCGACGCCCTCGTCGAGGTCCAGGCGCTGCTCGGCGACGTGGAGACCCCGCCGATGCCCGCCGACGTCGCCGCCCGGCTGGACGCCGCGCTGGCGCAGGCCGCCGCCGGGGACGGCTCCCCGGAGGCCACCGGATCGTCCGGGAGCGCCCCCGGGGACGACCGCGCGCCCGGGCACCGGCCGCAGCAGGCCCCGGCCGCCGAACGTCGGGCCGCCACCCCGGCCCCGCCCGCGCGGGCCGCCTCGGGGGCCTCCGCGCCGCCCGCACGGCCCTCCGGCGCCACCGGTCCAAGCCGCTCCCGCCGCCGGCGGTTCGCCCTGCTGCTCGGCACCGCGGCCGCCCTGGCCGCCCTCGGCCTCGGCGGGGCCCTGCTCCTGAACCCCGACGACAACTCCGGCGGCCCCTCGGTCACCGCGGGCGCCCCGGCGGGCACCGCCGCCGCCGACCAGAGCGCCCGCACCCCGCACACCGCGAGCACCGGAACCACCTACCGCGCCGACGAACTCGCCGCCCAGGTGCAGCAGTTGCTGGCCCGCTCGGAGACCCCGCCGGGGTTGCGCCCGACCGGGCAGGCCAAGCCCCAGAGCGTGCTGCCCGCCGAGGGCGCCCGCCCGGAACCTTCCGCCTCGGCCTCCCCGCCGCCCTCGCCGTCCTGCCCGGCCCCGGCCCCCGGCACCCCGCTGGCCACCGACCGGGGCAGCTACGACGGCGCCCCGGTCGACGTCCTGGTCTACCCGGTGCCCGGCCGGGTGGACCTCGTGGACGTCTACCTGCGGTCCCCCGACTGCGGTCCGGTGGTCCTGCACCAGAGCGTTCCCAGCCGCTGACCAGTGGTTCCCATGCGATCCACGTCCAGCACGGCACGCCGCTCCCGGAGTCCGGGCACGTGGTACTGATCCGCCTGGGAATGCGAGACACTGGTCAGTCGTTGTCCCGGGCGGCGGAGCAGGACCGCCCTCCCCGCAGCAAACGCGGGTCGCGATGCGAACCAGGAGAAGCAGTGAGCGACGTCCGTAACGTGATCATCATCGGTTCCGGCCCGGCCGGGTACACGGCTGCGCTCTACACGGCCCGTGCCTCCCTCAGGCCGCTGGTCTTCGAGGGGGCCGTCACCGCCGGTGGTGCGCTCATGAACACCACCGAGGTCGAGAACTTCCCGGGCTTCCGGGACGGCATCATGGGCCCCGAGCTGATGGACAACATGCGGGCCCAGGCCGAGCGCTTCGGCGCCGAGCTGATCCCCGACGACATCGTCGCGGTCGATCTCACCGGTGACGTCAAGACCGTCACCGACTCCGAGGGCAACGTGCACAGGGCGCGCGCCGTGATCGTCACCACCGGCTCCCAGCACCGCAAGCTCGACCTGCCGAACGAGGACAGGCTCTCCGGGCGCGGCGTCTCCTGGTGCGCGACCTGCGACGGCTTCTTCTTCCGCGACCAGGACATCGCGGTGGTCGGCGGCGGTGACACCGCTCTGGAGGAGGCGACCTTCCTCTCCCGCTTCGCCAAGAGCGTCACGATCATCCACCGCCGGGACACGCTGCGCGCCTCCAAGGCGATGCAGGAGCGCGCCTTCGCGGACGAGAAGATCCGCTTCGAGTGGGACAGCGCGGTCGAGGCGATCCACGGCGACCCGAAGCTGACCGGCGTCACCCTGCGCGACACCACCACCGGTGAGACCCGCGAGCTGGCCGTCACCGGCCTGTTCATCGCGATCGGCCACGACCCGCGCACCGAGCTGTTCAAGGGCCAGCTGGACCTCGACGCCGAGGGCTACCTCAAGGTCGAGGCCCCCTCGACCCGGACCAACATCCCGGGCGTGTTCGGCGCCGGCGACGTCGTGGACCACACCTACCGCCAGGCCATCACCGCCTCCGGCACCGGCTGCTCCGCCGCGCTGGACGCCGAGCGCTACCTGGCCGCGCTGGACGACCTGGAGGCCAAGGCCGCCGCCGTGGCGGTCTGACCCCCGGGCCACCGACCCACCCCCTCGGGGGTGTTCCCCGTGGAACACCCCCGCCCCGGCCGGGCAGAAACAGAACGGGCCCACCCGTTGTTCTCCTGGCAGCAGCCCCCTCCGTCCGAACCCGAGGAGTTCCCGTGGCCGGCGCCACCACCACCGTCACCGACGCGTCGTTCAAGTCCGACGTCCTGGAGAGCGACAAGCCCGTGCTCGTCGACTTCTGGGCCACCTGGTGCGGCCCGTGCCGCCAGGTCGCCCCGATCCTGGACGAGATCGCGGCCGAGCACGGCGACAAGCTGACCATCGCCAAGCTCGACGTGGACGCCAACCAGGCGACCGCCGCCCAGTACGGCGTCATCTCGATCCCGACCCTGATCCTGTACAAGGGCGGCGAGCCGGTGAAGTCCATCACCGGTGCCCGTCCGAAGGCCGCGCTGCTGCGCGAGCTGGACGGCTTCATCTAGGTCGGACCGTCGACCGCACGGCGGCGGGGCTCCCCGGGTGGGGAGCCCCGCCGCCGTTCTTCGTCCCGCTCCCGCGGTCCCCGCCGCGCCACCCGGCCCCCGGCCCGTTCAGAACGGCCGCAGCGCCGGCTCCTTGCGCCCGCCGCCGAGCAGCCGCTCCAGCGCCCCCTCCACGTCCCCGCGCCAGGAGAGCGTGGTCCGCGCCTCCAGCCGCAGCCTCGGGTAGCGGGCGTGCGGCCGGACGGTCCTGAAGCCGACCGCGAGCAGGTGGTCGGCCGGCAGCACGCAGCTGATCGGCAGCCTTCCGGCCGAGCCGAAGGCCTCGATCGCCCGCACCCCGCGCCCGATCAGGTCCTTGGCCACCGTCTGCACCAGCACCCTGCCGAGTCCCTGGCCCTGGTAGCCCGGCAGCACCCGGCTGACCATCAGCTGGACGGCGTCCGGCGAGACCGGACTGGTCGGGAAGGACTGCGAGCGGGGGACGTAGGCGGGCGGCGCGTAGAGCACGAACCCCGCGGGCCGGTCGTCCACGTAGACGAGCCGACCGCAGGAACCCCACTCCAGCAGCACCGTGGAGATCCACCCCTCCTTCTCGAGCTCCGGCTTCCCGGACTCCACCGCCTCCTTGGCGCTGACCGGATCCAGCTCCCAGAACACGCAGGAGCGGCAGCCGGCCGGGAGGTCCCCCAGGTTGTCCAGCGTCAGCGGAGCGATCCGGCGTCCCATGCCCGTACCTCCTCCTCCACCTCACGGTCGAGCATTCCCCCACGAACACCGATGGGTGCATGTTTCACGTGAAACAGCGCTCACGTGAAGCACGCACCCATCGGTCCGGTGCCCTCGGCCCGAAGCCCGGCTCAGCCCTGCGACAGCCGCAGACCGTCCTCGCCGGGGGCCATGCCCTCCAGGATCCGGTTGAGGTCCTCCACCGAACCGAACTCCAGCACCACCTTGCCCTTGCCCAGCTTGCCGCCGCGCTGCGAGACCTCGACCTTGACCCGGGTGTCGAAGCGGTCCGACAGCCGGCTCGCCAGGTCGTTGAAGGCCGGGGAGAGCAGCTTGCCCGCCTTGGGCGCCTGGCGCTTGGGGTTCTTCCCCTCCTCCGGGCGCATCAGCAGGACGATCTCCTCGACGTTGCGCACCGTGAGGGCCTCGGCCACGATCCGCGCGGCCAGCAGCTCCTGCTGCGCGGCGTCCGGCACCCCGAGCAGCGCCCGGGCGTGCCCGGCCGTCAGCGTTCCGGCCACCAGCCGGGTCTGCACGGTCGGGGGGAGCTTCATCAGCCGCAGGGTGTTGGAGACGTGCGCGCGCGAGCGGCCGATCCGGTCGGCCAGCTCCTCGTGGGTGCAGGAGAAGTCCCGCAGCAGCTGGTCGTAGGCGGCAGCCTCCTCCAGCGGGTTCAGCTCGGCCCGGTGCAGGTTCTCCAGGAGGGCGTCCAGCAGCAGCTTGTCGTCCTCGGTGGCCCGGACGATCGCCGGGATCCGTTCCAGCCCGGCCTCCCGGGACGCGCGCCAGCGGCGCTCGCCCATGATCAGCTCGAAGCTGTCGACGCCGACCTGGCGCACCACGATCGGCTGGAGCAGACCGACCTCCTTGATGGAGGTGACCAGCTCGGCCAGCTTGTCGTCGTCGAAGACCTCGCGCGGCTGGCGCGGGTTGGGGGTGATCGCGTCCAGCGGCAGCTCGGCGAAGTAGGCACCGGCCGGCTGCGCCTGCTCGGCCTGCTCGGCCTGCTTCTCGGCGGCCGCCCGGGCCGCCACCGTGCCGCGGCCGCTCGGCAGCGGCGGCACCGCGCCCGGCGCCACCGGAGCGGCCGGTGCGGGCGCGGTGGGCGCGGGCTTCGCCGCCGCCGCCCCGCCGTCCACCGGCGCGGCGGGGCGGATCAACGCCTCCAGCCCTCGACCCAGACCCCTGCGACCACTCACTGATGACCCTCCGTCGTGCCGTGCTGTGCCACCGGGGCACCGTGCCCCTGCTGGCCGTCCCGCTGCTGACCCACCAGCGAGCCGCCCTGGCCCACCGCACGCAGCGCGAGCTCGCGGGCGGCCTCCAGGTAGGAGAGCGCCCCGGTCGAGCCCGGGTCGTAGGTGAGCACCGTCTGCCCATAGCTGGGCGCCTCCGAGATGCGCACCGAGCGGGGGATCGCCGTGCTCAGCACCTCTTGCGGGAAGTGGGTCCGGACCTCTTCGGCGACCTGGGCGGCCAGCCTGGTCCGGGCGTCGTACATGGTGAGCAGGATGGTCGACACGTGCAGCGCGGGGTTGAGGTGGGCGCGCACCAGCTCGACGTTGCGCAGCAGCTGGCCGAGGCCCTCCAGCGCGTAGTACTCGCACTGGATCGGGATCAGCACCTCCTGGCCGGCGACCAGGGCGTTGACCGTCAGCAGGCCCAGCGAGGGCGGGCAGTCGATCAGGATGTAGTCCAGCGGCTGCTCGTACGCCGCGATGGCGCGCTGGAGCCGGCTCTCCCGGGCCACCAGGGAGACCAGCTCGATCTCGGCACCGGCGAGGTCGATGGTGGCGGGGACGCAGAACAGCCCCTCGACGTCGTGCACCGGCTGCACCACGTCGGCCAGGGGCTTGCCCTCCACCAGGACGTCGTAGATGGACGGCACGTCGGCGTGGTGGTCGATGCCCAGTGCCGTGGAGGCGTTGCCCTGCGGATCGAGGTCGACGACCAGGACGCGCAGCCCGTGCATGGCCAGCGAGGCGGCCATGTTCACGGTGGTGGTGGTCTTGCCGACCCCGCCCTTCTGGTTGGCGACCACGATCACCCGGGTGGCGGCGGGTCGGGGCAGACCCTCTCCCGCTCGGCCGATCGCCTGGACCGCAGCCTGGGCAGCCCGTGCGATGGGCGTGTCATCGATCTGGTCGATGGTCTCCGAGTCCTGCATGGGGGTCAGTGTTTCACGTGGAACCGGAGCGGCAACAGTCGCAGCCCGGAAGAGGCCGAGCCCGCGGCGGAGCCGCAAATCGAGACTGTCCGAGAGCGAGGGGCGACGTTTCACGTGAAACACCATGCCCGCTATGCCCTAAATCTGACGTTGCGACACTCCGGTGCCCCGGGGGTGCTCCACCGGACACCGGACGGGGCCCGCCCGCCACCCCGGACGACGAGGGGCGGACGCCCCTCCCGTGGAGGAGGCGTCCGCCCGTGTCCGTGCGTGTCCGACGTCACCCGGTCAGCGGGTGCGGCGCCGCCCGCCCCGGCCGCGCTCGCCGTTGCGGGCGCTCGCGGTACGGCCCGCCCGGGCCGCCTTCGCCCGCCGGGTCGCGGCCTTGACACCGCCGGGGCTCTCCCCCGCCTTGACCTGGACCACCCGGGTCGAGGTCTCCAGGGTGCCCTCGCCGACCGAGATCACGCTCCACTCGACCGCACCCAGTTTGGCCAGACCGGCGCGCGAGTCGGCGAGCTCCTGCTCCGCGCTGTCCCCCTTGAGCGCCAGCATCTGGCCGTGCGGGCGCAGCAGCGGCATGCCCCAGCCGGCCAGCCGCTCCAGCGGCGCCACCGCCCGGGCGGTCACCACGTCGACCGCGAGCTTGCCGACCATCTCCTCGGCGCGGCCGCGCAGCACCGTGACGTTGTCCAGTCCCAGTTCCCGGACGACCTCCTCCAGGAAGGTGGTCCGGCGCAGCAGCGGCTCAAGCAGCGTCACCGAGACGTCCGGCCGGGCCAGCGCCACCGGGATGCCGGGCAGGCCGGCGCCGGAGCCGACGTCGCACAGGGAGGTGCCGTCGGGCAGCAGCTCGGCCAGCACCGCGCAGTTGAGGACGTGGCGGTCCCAGAGCCGGGGCACCTCACGCGGCCCGATCAGCCCGCGCTGGACGCCCGCGGTGGCCAGCAGCTCGGTGTACCGGACCGCGGCGTCGAAGCGGTCGCCGAAGACCTCCCGGGCGGCAGCCGGTGCCTCGCCCGGCCCGACCGCCTCGCTCGGCACAGCCACCTCGGCGGCCCGCCCCTCGGCGGCCGGGTCCACGTCCTCCCCCGGCCGGCCGGCAGCCGCGTTCTCCGTGTCCATCTCGACCTCTCCGATCCCCGGATCCACCGACCCGCTCAACGCACTGTTTCACGTGAAACGTCTCCCGCCGGGTCGCTCCCCGCGGAAGGGACGACGACCCCGCCCGCACGAGGCGGACGGGGTCGCGTCCGGTGAAGCTCTCCGGCCGCCGTGGCGGCCGGTCATCGACCTGCCGGCCTCAGGCCGGCAGCACGACCACGCACCGCTGGGGCTCTTCGCCCTCGGACTCGCTGCGCAGACCGGCCGCGGCGACCGCGTCGTGGACGACCTTGCGCTCGAACGGCGTCATCGGCCGCAGCTTGACCTGCTCGCCGCTGCTCTTCGCCTGCTCGGCGGCCTCGGCACCGAGCGTGGCCAGCTCGGTGCGCTTGCGGGCCCGGAAGCCGGCAATGTCCAGCATGAGGCGGCTGCGCTCGCCGGTCTCCCGGTGGACAGCCAACCGGGTCAGCTCCTGCAGGGCCTCCAGCACCTCGCCGTCCTGGCCGACCAGGCGCTGCAGCGCGCGGTCGTTGCCGTCGCTGACGATGGAGACCAGGGCACGGTCGCCCTCGACGTCCATGTCGATGTCACCGTCGAGGTCCGCGATGTCGAGCAGACCCTCCAGGTAGTCCGCCGCGATGTCGCCCTCCTGCTCCAGGCGGGAGACGAGGTTCTCGTCGGCGCTGGCGGCGGCCTCGGCCTCGACGGCGGAGATGGTGCCTTCCGTCACTGATGGACTCCTTCGGGGATGGGCCCGTCGAACGGGCCGGGAACGAAGCTCTTCGCAGCTGTCACGTCAGGCCCCGGGACCGGGTCAGGACTTCTTCTTCGGCCGCTGGCCACCGCGCTTCGGCTGCTGCCGGGTGCCCTGCTTGGTACCGGCGGGCTTGGTCGCGGCCTGCTTGGCGGCCGCCGGCTTGGTCTCCGGCTCGGCCGGGACGGCGTCGGCGGGTTCCTCGGCCGGGGTGTCCTTGCCGGGCTCGCCCTGCTGGCCGGCGGTGCCGTGCTGGCGCTGTGCCTTGGACTGCCGGCGGGGCTGCTGGCGGCGGGCCTGCACCGATTCCTCGACCACCGCGGACGCGGCGGACGCGGCGTTGAGCGCGTCCTTGGACGGGGGCAGCATCCCCCAGAGCGCACCCTTGATCTCCGTGCCGTCCGGACGCAGTCGGCCGGCCTTCTTCAGCCGGGCCTGGCGCTCCTCCCAGGCCTTGCTGCCCGGGGTCGGGTTGTTGTGGATGACGATCAGCTGCTGGCCCATCGACCAGACGTTGGTGGTCAGCCAGTAGACCAGGACGCCGACCGGGAAGTTGATGCCCATCACGGCGAACATGACCGGGAAGACGTACATCAGCATCTTCTGCTGCTGCATGAACGGCGTCTTCACCGTGAGGTCGACGTTCTTGGTCATCAGCTGGCGCTGGGTGACGAACTGCGACAGCGACATCATGATGATCATCACCGCGGTGACGATCTTGACGCTGGTCTCGGTGCTGCCGACGAAGGTCGCGGAGAGCGGGGCACCGAAGATGTGCGCCTTGCCGGCGCTCACCAGCAGGTCACCGTGGATGACGCCGATGTCCTGGCCCTTGGCGACCTTGGCGAGCACCCCGTAGAGGGCGGTGAAGAACGGCGCCTGCACGATGATGGGAAGGCAGCTGGAGAACGGGTTGGTACCCGCCTCCTTGTACAGCTTCATCATCTCTTCGGACTGGCGCTGCCGGTCGTTCTTGTAGCGCTCCTGGATGGCCTTCATCTTCGGCTGGATCGCCTGCATGGCCCGGGTCGCCTTGATCTGCTTCACGAAGAGCGGGATCAGGCAGATCCGGATGACGACCACCATCGAGGCGATGGAAAGACCCCAGGCCCAGCCACCGTCCGGGTTGAAGACGTGGCTGTACAGCGAGTGGAACTGGACGATGATCCAGGACACCGCTGTGTACAGGGGATTCAGGAAGGAGAAGGTCACCGGTCAGGCTCCTTGGACAGGTGGATCGGCCGTGCGGGGCCAATGGGCGCCGGGCCCTCGGGGTCCGGACCGGCGGGGGGTGCGGTCACCGGCACTCCGGCGGCGGACCGGCTCTTCAGCCAGTCTCGCAACCGCCGGTGCCACACCGGGTGCTTGCGCGGCGGGACGTGATCGACCCCGCCGGGCGTCCACGGATTGCAGCGCAGGATGCGCCACGCGGTCAGCCCGCCGCCCTTGACCGCCCCGTGCACCTTCACGGCCTCGTAGCCGTAGTGCGAGCAGGAGGGGTAGTAACGGCAGACCGGACCGAGCAGTGGGCTGATCGTCCACTGGTAGACCCTGATCAGACCCATCAGCAGGTACTTCATCGCCCTGCTCCCGTCGGCGCCGTGGCGGCGGGCTCAGCCTTCAGCAACCGCTTCAGCGCCGCGTCCAGGTCACGTTCGAGGTCCTGGTACGAGGCGGACGCGGCCTGGGGCAGCGCACGCACCACTATCAGGCTACCGGCGGGCAGCCTGGACAGACGATCACGGATGAGATGGCGCAACCGGCGCTTGACCAGATTGCGAACGACCGCCGGGCCGACGGCCTTGCTCACGACGAAACCCGCACGCGCCGAAGGAGTCCCCTCGGCGACGTGCGGGCGGGAGTCGCTGGTCCGGTCGGTCTGCCCCTGCGGGTCACCGTCTCTGTTGAGATGGACGACCAGAAGGGGCCGGCCGGCCCGACGACCGCGTTTCACCGCGGTCGCGAAGTCCTGGCGCCGCCGCAGCCGATTCTCGGAGGGCAGCACAACAGACTCTGGCGCGGATCAGGCGGACAGGCTGGCGCGGCCCTTGCCACGGCGGGCAGCCAGGATGGCGCGGCCGGCGCGGGTACGCATACGCAGCCGGAAGCCGTGGGTCTTCGCGCGACGACGGTTGTTCGGCTGGAAGGTGCGCTTGCTCACTCGGGGGCTCCTGAGGTGAATCGTAGGATGACGGGGGGTCGCTTGGCCGTCACCGTGCGTCCGCGTGATCTCCCCTGATTCGGAAATCCGGCCCATCGCCCCAGTTCGGCTGGGGTCTGAGGCAATCCACGGCGCCCGTGCTGCGCGCCTTATGGAGCGGGTGGACCCGCGGACATGCGGCAGCGGCCATCGACAACTCGACCTGGTTACGGTACGCGGGACGGGGTCCGAGGGTCAAACCCGCCGTCTTCGACCCGGTTTACCCACAGCCTGTGGACAACGACTTGATCCGGCTCTGTTCGCTGACTACCGTTGCAGGACTTGTCTGGTTTGTTCTTGGAAAGCGTGCACCAGTGGCTGATGTCAACAGCGACCTCGTCCCGGTCTGGGCCAGGGTCGTCGAGCGGCTGGTCAGCGACCCCGATGTCGGGGAGATGGACAAACAGTGGGTGCAGCGCACCCAGCCGATGTGGATGATGCACGACACCGCCCTGCTGGCGACCCCGAACGAGCGGGCCAAGCAGGTGCTGGAGGGTCGGCTGCTGCCGCAGCTCACCGAGGCCCTCAGCCGCGAGCTCGACCGCCCGGTCCGGATCGCCGTGATGGTCGACGCCAACGCCGTGCCGACCACCCCCGCCCCCCAGGCCCCCGCCGAGCCGTACCCGGGCCCGGCCGAGGACGCCGGCGGCTACGGCGGCCAGGACTACCAGCAGCCCTACGAGCAGGACCAGCCGTACGAGCAGCGCCAGCCGTACGAGCAGGACCAGCCGTACCAGCAGGACCCGGCCTACGGGCAGGACTACGAGCGCCCCCGCTACGACACCGGCGGCTACGAGCAGCGCCCCGCGCCCTACGGCGGCCCCTCCGCCGGCCCGCAGGGCTGGCCGGGCTACCAGGACCAGCCCGTCCGCTACGAGCCCGAGGAGCCCGCCTCCCGCCCCGCGCCGCGTCCCGTCCCGGGCCCGCCCTCGACCACCCAGGGCGATCTCTTCGGCGGCGCCTACGGCCCCGGCCCGAACGAGCAGCCGCGCGGCGGCACGGGCCGCCGCACCGCCGGTTCCCGCCCCTCCGGCGGCCGCCCCGCGGAGAAGGCCGTCCCGGAGCGCCCCGCCGTCCCCGGCGTGCCCGCCCCGCCCGGCGCTCCCCCGGCCGGCGGCTCCCGCAAGGACGAGCCGGCCGCCCGGCTGAACCCCAAGTACCTGTTCGACACCTTCGTCATCGGCGCGAGCAACCGCTTCGCGCACGCGGCGGCCGTGGCGGTCGCCGAGGCGCCGGCCAAGGCGTACAACCCGCTCTTCATCTACGGCGAGTCCGGGCTGGGCAAGACCCACCTGCTGCACGCCATCGGGCACTACTCGCGCAGCCTCTTCCCGGGCACCCGGGTGCGCTACGTGTCCTCCGAGGAGTTCACCAACGAGTTCATCAACTCGATCCGGGACGGCAAGGCGGACACCTTCCGCCGCCGCTACCGGGACATGGACATCCTGCTCGTGGACGACATCCAGTTCCTCGCGAGCAAGGAGTCCACGCAGGAGGAGTTCTTCCACACCTTCAACACGCTCCACAACGCGAACAAGCAGATCGTCCTCTCGTCGGACCGGCCGCCCAAGCTGCTGACCACGCTGGAGGACCGGCTGCGCAACCGCTTCGAGTGGGGACTGATCACCGACGTCACCCCGCCGGAGCTGGAGACCCGGATCGCGATCCTGCGCAAGAAGGCGATCCAGGAGCAACTCAACGCTCCCGCCGACGTGTTGGAGTTCATCGCGTCCCGGATCACCCGCAACATCCGGGAGTTGGAGGGCGCGCTCATCCGGGTCACCGCCTTCGCCAACCTCAACCGGGCGCCGGTGGACCTGGAGTTGGCCGGGATCGTCCTCAAGGATCTGATCCCCGGTGGCGACGAGGACGCCGGCCCGGAGATCACCGCGCAGGTCATCATGCAGCAGACCGCCGCGTACTTCGGCCTGGGCGTGGACGACCTCTGCGGATCCTCGCGCAGCCGCGTGCTGGTGACGGCCCGCCAGATCGCGATGTACCTGTGCCGGGAGCTCACCGACCTGTCGCTGCCGAAGATCGGCGCGCAGTTCGGCGGCCGCGACCACACCACGGTGATGCACGCGGACCGCAAGATCCGCTCGCTGATGGCCGAGCGCCGCTCGATCTACAACCAGGTCACCGAACTCACCAACCGCATCAAGAGCTAGCGGCGGCCGCACCCGCGGCCGGAGGGCGTCAGGAGCGATCCTGACGCCCTTTTTCGCGCATCCGCAGGTGTGCACCGAGCGCCGGCTGGGCAGGAACCCGGTCGACGGACGGTCCACCAGTCCACAGCCCGCGCCGAACAACTGACCGGTGATTCGAAAACCCGGGGCGCGCAAGGCCGTTGTCCACAGGATGGGTGGCTTCTCCACCGTCCACAGGCCGGGGAGCCCGGAGTTATCCAGAATTCGTCCACAGGCCCGTCGCCGCTACGCTCTTCCGCGCAGGTCAGGTGCCTGTGGACTTGTGCACAACGGTTATCCACAGGGTGTGGACAATTGACGGGCCACCAGTGGGCCGTCCGGGTTGTCCACCGGTTGTCCCCAGGGCCGGGCCGGTTATCCCCAGGTTGTCCACAGCGGCGTCCACAGTTCGACAACCGTGTGTCGGCGTTCATGCCCTGGTGTGAAAGGCGTCACGAAAAGTTGACCGGCGCCCGTGGATAACCGGGCCCGGATCTGGGGACAGCCCTGGGGATAACCTGTGGATACCCTGCGTGCCCTGTGGGTAACGCTCGGCTGTCCACAGCGCGGCCTGCCCGTCCACAGCCGCCGTCCACAGCGACTGTGGACAAAATTCGGGCCCTGACCTGCGGAAACGGGGTTATCCACGGTTTCCACAGGCCCTACTACTACCACTACACAGATAGACCGTGGACTTGCTTTCAAAGTGGGTGGGCCCCGAATCTGTGGACAACGCGTCCGGCCGTGGGCCCCGACACTTGTTCGGCTTGCTTCCGCCCGTCTGCCCCGTCTGTCGGCGGAGTACGTCAGACTGTCCTTGCGACTGGAAGCGGAGTGAGCAGAGCTCGGCGGACAGGCGGACCGACGATCAAGATCAGACGAACCAGAGTGCGAGCGGGAGCGCTCGATCCAGGAGGCGGTTACCGGTGAAGTTCCGGGTGGAGCGTGACGTCCTCGCGGAGGCGGTGGCCTGGGCTGCCCGCAGCCTCCCGGCACGGCCGCCGGTGCCGGTGCTGGCCGGCCTGCTGCTGACGGCGCAGGAGGGCAGCCTGGCGCTGTCCGGCTTCGACTACGAGGTCTCGGCCCGGGTCGAGCTGGAGGCGGACGTCGAGGAGGCCGGCACCGTCCTGGTCTCCGGCCGGCTGCTGAACGACATCTCCCGCAACCTCCCCAACCGGCCCGTGGAGATCTCCACCGACGGCCAGCGGGTCAGCGTGGTCTGCGGCAGTTCCCGCTTCACCCTCCCCACCCTCCCGGTGGACGAGTACCCGACGCTGCCCCAGATGCCGACCGCCACCGGCACCGTCGCCGGGGACGTCTTCGCCTCCGCTGTCAGCCAGGCCGCGGTCGCCGCCGGCCGGGACGACACCCTCCCGGTGCTCACCGGCGTCCGGGTCGAGATCGAGGGCGACCGGATCACCCTGGCCGCCACCGACCGCTACCGCTTCGCCGTCCGCGACCTGCTGTGGAAGCCCGAGCAGTCGGACATCTCCGCGGTCGCCCTGGTCCCCGCCAAGACCCTGCAGGACATCGCCAAGTCCCTGGGCAGCGGCGACACCGTCTCCATCGCGCTGTCCTCGGGCGGCGCGGGCGAGGGCCTGATCGGCTTCGAGGGCGCCGGCCGCCGGACCACCACCCGGCTGCTGGAGGGCGAGTTCCCCAAGTTCCGCAGCCTCTTCCCGACCGAGTTCAACGCGGTCGCCGCGATCCAGACCCAGCCCTTCCTGGAGGCGCTCAAGCGCGTCTCGCTGGTCGCCGAGCGCAACACCCCGGTCCGCCTCAACTTCGAGGAGGGCGTGCTGACGCTGGAGGCCGGCTCGGGCGACGACGCCCAGGCCACCGAGCGGATCGAGGCCTCGCTGGAGGGCGACGCCATCTCGATCGCGTTCAACCCGGGCTACCTGGAGGAGGGCCTCAAGGCCATCGACTCCGCCTACGCCCAGCTCAGCTTCACCACCCCGACCAAGCCCGCCCTGCTCAGCGGCAAGGTCTCGGTGGACGCCGAGGAGGACAAGGCCTACCAGTACCTGATCATGCCGGTCCGCCTCTCCGGCTGATCCCGCCGTACGTGTCCCGTCCACAGGCTGTGCACACCCGCTGTGCACAGCCTGTGGACGTCTCCCCCGGTCGGCCTGACCACAGGCGGGCGCCGATGGTTCAGCGCGTAGGCTCAGGGCGTGCGGCAACGGCGCCGCCGGCAGGCACGTCACCACAGGTAAGGACTTGGTCATGGAGCTCGGCCTCATCGGTCTCGGCAAGATGGGCGGCAACATGCGCGAGCGGATCCGCCGCGCCGGCCACACCGTCATCGGCTACGACCGCAATCCGGACATCTCCGACGTCGAGAGCCTGCAGGAGCTCGTCACCAAGCTGCAGGGCCCGCGCGTGGTCTGGGTGATGGTCCCGGCCGGTGCCGCGACCCAGGCGACCGTCGACGAGCTCGCCGAGCTGCTCTCCCCCGGCGACGTGGTCGTCGACGGCGGCAACTCGCGCTGGACCGACGACGTCAAGCACGCCGAGACGCTGGCCGCCAAGGGCATCGGCTTCGTCGACTGCGGTGTCTCCGGCGGTGTCTGGGGCCTGGAGAACGGCTACGCGCTGATGTACGGCGGCGACGCCGAGTACGTCGCCCGGGTCCAGCCGGTCTTCGACGCGCTCAAGCCCGAGGGCGACGCCGGCTCGGTGCACGCGGGCGCGGTGGGCGCCGGCCACTTCGCCAAGATGGTCCACAACGGCATCGAGTACGCGATGATGCAGGCCTTCGCCGAGGGCTGGGAGCTGCTGGAGGCGGCCCCCGAGGTCACCGACGTGCGCGAGGTCTTCCGCAGCTGGCAGGAGGGCACGGTCATCCGCTCCTGGCTGTTGGACCTGGCCGTCCGGGCCCTGGACGAGGACGAGCACCTGGCCAAGCTGCGCGGCTGGGCCGCGGACTCCGGCGAGGGCCGCTGGACCGTCGAGGCCGCGATCGACCACGCCGTGCCGCTGCCGGCGATCACCGCCTCGCTGTTCGCCCGCTTCGCCTCCCGGCAGGACGACTCGCCGCAGATGAAGATGATCGCCGCGCTGCGCAACCAGTTCGGCGGCCACGCGGTCGAGTCGAAGTAGTCCCCACCGGGGCGCGAGCCCCGGTCCATCCACAGAAGGCGGGCGCAGTCCACAGCCATGCACGTCGCGCACCTGTCGCTCGCCGACTTCCGGTCGTACGCCCGGGCCGAGGTTCCCCTCGACCCGGGCGTGACGGCCTTCGTGGGGCCCAACGGCCAGGGCAAGACCAACCTGGTCGAGGCGATCGGTTACGTCGCCACCCTGGGCAGCCACCGGGTCGCGACCGACGCCCCGCTGATCCGGCTGGGCGCCGAGCGGGCGGTGATCCGCACCTCGGTGGTGGACCGCGGCCGTTCCACCTTGGTCGAGCTGGAGCTCGCCCCGGGCAAGGCCAACCGGGCCCGGATCAACCGCTCCGACAACGTCCGCCCGCGCGACGTGCTGGGCCTGCTGCGCACCGTGCTGTTCGCTCCGGAGGACCTCAGCCTGGTCAAGGGTGACCCGGGCGAGCGCCGGCGCTTCCTGGACGAGCTGCTGACCGCCCGTGCGCCCCGGCTGGCCGGTGTGCGGCAGGACTACGAACGGGTGCTCAAGCAGCGCAACGCCCTGCTGAAGACCGCCGCGATGGCCCGTCGGGCCGGTGGCGGCAAGGGCGCGGACCTGTCCACCCTGGAGGTCTGGGACGGTCATCTGGCGCGCGCCGGAGCCGAGTTGACGGCCTTCCGGATCCAGCTGGTGGCCGCCCTGCAGCCGCTGGTGACGGCGGCCTACGGGCAGTTGGCCCCCGGTGGCGGCGAGACCTCCCTGGAGTACCGCAGTTCCTTCGAGGGCGAGCTGCCGACCAGCCGGGAGCAGGCCGAGGAGCAGTTGCTGCGGGCGCTGCAGGCGGTCCGCAAGCAGGAGGTCGACCGCGGCCTCACCCTGGTCGGCCCGCACCGCGACGAGCTGGTGCTCAGGCTCGGCCCGCTGCCCGCCAAGGGCTACGCCAGCCACGGTGAGTCCTGGTCGTACGCGCTCGCGCTGCGGCTGGCTTCGTACGAACTGCTGCGGTCCGACGGCGGCGAGCCGGTGCTGATCCTGGACGACGTGTTCGCCGAGTTGGACGCGGCCCGTCGGGACCGGCTGGCGGAGCTGGTGGCCGACGGCGAGCAGGTGCTGGTGACCGCGGCGGTCGCCGAGGACGTGCCGAAGGCCCTGGCCGGTGCCCGGTTCGCGGTGGCCGACGGGGCCGTGGACCGCGTCGACGCCTGACCGTCCGGCCTCCTGGCTGCAGGACGACCACCGCCGCGATCCGCGGCGTCCGGGCGCTCACGTAGGCTGGAAGGCTCGACGGGCGCGCGACCGTGACCGTTGTCCACAGGCTGGGGAAAGGAGATCGCCGTGAGCGATCCGGCGGGGACCGAACGCCCCCTCCCCGGGCCCGGCGCCCCCGAGCCGACCGGTGCCGACCTTGCCCGCTCCGTGCTCCGGGCGGCCCGCGCCCAGGCCCGCCAGCGCGGTGAGCAGGTTCAGCAGAAACGTGAGGCCAAGCGGCACGGGCTGCGCAGCGGAGCCCGTTCGGACGGCCGGGACCCGGTCCCCCTGGGGGCGGCGCTGAACCGGTTGCTGACGGAGCGCGGCTGGGAGTCCTCGGCCGCCGTCGGCGGGGTGATGGGGCGCTGGCCGCAGATCGTCGGCCCGGACATCGCCGCGCACTGTCATCCCTCTTCCTACGACGAGGCGGCCGCGGTGCTCACCGTGCAGTGCGACTCCACCGCATGGGCCACTCAACTCCGTTGGCTGGCGCGGCAGTTGGTGGCCCGTCTGAATCACGAGCTGGGCCACGGCACGGTCAGGACCATCAAGGTGCTGGGCCCGGCCGCACCCGCCCGCGGCTACGGCCGGCTGCGCGCGCCGGGAAGCAAGGGACCGGGCGACACCTGGGGGTGACCGGTGCGCCCGCCCGCCCCCCGGGGGACGGATCGGATGGCGATCTTCCGGAACCCCTGACAGCCCTCCCAGGCGCTCTGGGGCCCCCGGGCGAGTATCGGGACACGTGCGGAGGGGATTCAGGGCGGCGTATCTGCCTTCAAGGGCTGCCAAACGCCCATCTCTGTCAGTCGTACCGGTAGACTGAGAGCCAAACACTGTTGCTAGTGGCAACCGAGTCGAAACGCCGTGGTCGCACGCTCGCCCGCACGGGGCGGGGATGCGGCCCGTGCTGTGCCAGAGAGGGCGCTTCGTGGCCGATTCCGGCAACCCCAGCCAGACCCCAGACCAGTCCGACCAGGCTTCCTACACCGGTAGCAACATCCAGGTGCTGGAAGGCCTCGACGCCGTCCGCAAGCGCCCCGGCATGTACATCGGTTCCACCGGTGAGCGTGGCCTGCACCACCTGGTGCAGGAGGTCGTGGACAACTCCGTCGACGAGGCGATGGCGGGGTACGCCGACACCATCGACGTCACGATCATGGCCGACGGCGCGATCCGCGTCGTCGACAACGGCCGAGGCATCCCGGTCGACATCGTCCCCGGCCAGGACAAGCCGGCCGTCGAGGTCGTGCTCACCGTCCTGCACGCCGGCGGCAAGTTCGGCGGTGGCGGCTACGCCGTCTCCGGCGGTCTGCACGGCGTCGGCGTCTCCGTCGTGAACGCGCTGTCCACCAGGCTCTCCGTGGAGATCCACAAGGACGGCAGCATCTGGACCCAGGACTACAAGATGGGTGCCCCGGCCGCCCCCCTGGCCAAGGGCGAGGCGACCGAACGGACCGGCACCACGGTCACCTTCTGGGCCGACGCCGACATCTTCGAGACCACCGTCTACTCCTTCGAGACGCTCTCCCGGCGCTTCCAGGAGATGGCCTTCCTCAACAAGGGCCTGTCGATCTCGCTGACCGACGAGCGCCCGGAGCACGTGGACGAGGAGGGCAAGCCGCTCACCGTCACGTACAAGTACGACGGCGGCATCGCCGACTTCGTCGCCCACCTCAACTCCCGCAAGGGCGAGGTCATCCACCCCTCGGTGATCGACTTCGAGGCGGAGGACAAGGACAAGGCGATCTCGGTGGAGATCGCGATGCAGTGGAACTCCTCCTACACCGAGGGGGTCTACAGCTTCGCCAACACCATCCACACGCACGGCGGCGGCACCCACGAGGAGGGCTTCCGCGCCGCGCTGACCGGCCTGGTCAACCGCTACGCGCGGGACAAGAAGCTGCTCCGCGAGAAGGACGACAACCTCTCCGGCGAGGACATCCGCGAGGGCCTGACCGCGATCATCTCGGTCAAGCTCGGCGAGCCGCAGTTCGAGGGCCAGACCAAGGACAAGCTCGGCAACACCGAGGCCAAGACCTTCGTCCAGAAGGTCGTCCACGAGCACCTGAACGACTGGCTGGACCGCAACCCCACCGAGGCCTCGGACATCATCCGCAAGTCCATCCAGGCCGCCACCGCGCGCGTCGCTGCCCGCAAGGCCCGCGACCTCACGCGTCGCAAGGGCCTGCTGGAGTCCGCCTCGCTGCCGGGCAAGCTCTCGGACTGCCAGTCCAAGGACCCGTCCGAGTGCGAGATCTTCATCGTCGAGGGTGACTCCGCCGGCGGCTCGGCCAAGCAGGGACGCGACCCGCGCACCCAGGCCATCCTGCCGATCCGCGGCAAGATCCTGAACGTCGAGAAGGCCCGGATCGACAAGGTGCTGCAGAACACCGAGGTCCAGGCGCTGATCTCGGCCTTCGGCTGCGGCATCCAGGAGGACTACGACGAGTCCAAGCTGCGGTACCACAAGATCGTCCTGATGGCCGACGCCGACGTCGACGGGCAGCACATCCGCACCCTGCTGCTCACCCTGCTGTTCCGCTTCATGCGGCCGCTGGTCGAGTCCGGGTACGTCTACCTCGCCATGCCGCCGCTGTACAAGATCAAGTGGGGCAAGGACGACTTCGAGTACGCCTACTCCGACCGCGAGCGCGACGCGCTGATCGCGGCCGGGGTCGGGGCCGGGCGCCGGCTCCCCAAGGACGACGCGATCCAGCGCTTCAAGGGTCTCGGCGAGATGAACGCCGAGGAGCTCCGGATCACCACCATGGACGCCGAGCACCGGCTGCTGCTCCAGGTCACCCTGGAGGACGCCGCCCGCGCCGACGAGCTGTTCTCCGTGCTGATGGGCGAGGACGTCGAGGCCCGCCGCTCCTTCATCCAGCGCAACGCCAAGGACGTCCGCTTCCTGGACGTGTGACGCCTGCAGCCCAGGCCCCGCACGTACCAGTCCGCGTGAAAGGAAACTGACCACCAGTGGTCGACGACAACCGTCCCGAAGGCGAACAGCCCGAGACCCCAGAGGCCGCCGAGGCCACCGCCCAGGCGACCATGCGGATCGAGCCGGTCGAGCTCGAGACCGAGATGCAGCGCTCGTACCTCGACTACGCGATGAGCGTGATCGTCAGCCGAGCGCTGCCCGAGGTCCGCGACGGCCTCAAGCCGGTGCACCGCCGCGTGCTCTACGCGATGTACGACGGCGGGTACCGCCCCGAGAAGGGCTACTACAAGTGCGCCCGCGTCGTCGGCGACGTCATGGGCAACTACCACCCGCACGGCGACACCTCGATCTACGACACCGTGGTCCGGCTGGCCCAGCCGTGGTCGCTGCGGATGCCGCTGGTGGACGGCAACGGCAACTTCGGGTCCCCGGGCAACGACCCGGCCGCGGCCATGCGCTACACCGAGTGCAAGATGATGCCGCTGGCCATGGAGATGATGCGCGACATCGACGAGGACACCGTCGACTTCGCCGCCAACTACGACGGCCGCTCGCAGGAGCCGACCGTCCTGCCCGCGCGCATCCCCAACCTGCTGGTCAACGGTGCCACCGGCATCGCGGTCGGCATGGCCACCAACATCCCGCCGCACAACCTCCGTGAGGTCGCCTCCGGTGCGCTCTGGGCGCTGGAGCACCCGGACGCCTCCAACGAGGAGCTGCTGGAGGCCCTGATCGAGCGGATCAAGGGCCCCGACTTCCCCACCGGTGCGCTGATCGTCGGCCACCGCGGGATCGACGACTACTACCGCACCGGCCGCGGCTCGGTCACCATGCGCGCCGTCGTCGAGGTCGAGGAGATCCAGGGCCGCCAGTGCCTGGTGATCACCGAGCTGCCGTACCAGGTCAACCCGGACAACCTCGCGCTGAAGATCGCCGACCTGGTCAAGGACGGCCGGGTCGCCGGCATCGCCGACGTCCGCGACGAGTCCTCGTCCCGCACCGGCACCCGCCTGGTGGTCGTGCTCAAGCGCGACGCGGTCGCCAAGGTCGTGCTGAACAACCTGTACAAGCACACCGAGCTGCAGACCAACTTCGGTGCCAACATGCTGGCCCTGGTCGACGGCGTGCCGCGCACCCTGTCGCTCGACGCCTTCATCCGGCACTGGGTCAACCACCAGGTCGAGGTCATCGTCCGGCGCACCACCTTCCGCCTGCGCAAGGCCGAGGAGCGCGCCCACATCCTGCGCGCCCTGCTCAAGGCCCTGGACCTGATCGACGAGGTCATCGCGCTGATCCGGGCCTCGGCGAGCGCCGACGCCGCCCGCACCGGCCTGATGGGCCTGCTCGACATCGACGAGCTGCAGGCCAACGCCATCCTGGAGATGCAGCTCCGCCGCCTGGCCGCCCTGGAGCGCCAGCGGATCACGGACGAGCACGACGAGCTGCAGCGCAAGATCGACGAGTACAACGCGATCCTGGCCTCGCCGACCCGCCAGCGGGAGATCATCTCCGAGGAGCTCACCGCGATCGTCGAGAAGTACGGCGACGACCGGCGCTCCACCCTCATCCCGTCCGACGGCGACCTCTCCATCGAGGACCTCATCGCCGAGGAGGACATCGTCGTCACGATCACCCGTGGCGGCTACGTCAAGCGGACCCGCTCCGACCTCTACCGCTCGCAGAAGCGCGGTGGCAAGGGCGTGCGCGGTGCCCAGCTGAAGCAGGACGACATCGTCGACCACTTCTTCGTGACGACGACCCACAACTGGATCCTGTTCTTCACCAACAAGGGCCGGGTCTACCGCGCCAAGGGCTACGAGCTGCCGGACGCCGGCCGCGACGCCCGCGGCCAGCACGTCGCCAACCTGCTGGCCTTCCAGCCGGAGGAGCACATCGCCCAGGTGATGGCCGTCCGGACCTACGAGGACAAGCCGTACCTGGTCCTCGCCACCCGGGCCGGCCTGGTGAAGAAGTCCCCGTTGAAGGACTACGACTCCCCGCGCTCCGGCGGCCTGATCGCGATCAACCTGCGCCAGGACGAGGAGGGCCGGGACGACGAGCTGATCGGCGCCGAGCTGGTCTCCTCCGAGGACGACCTGCTGCTGGTCTCCAAGAAGGCCCAGTCGATCCGCTTCACCGCGACCGACGACGCCCTGCGGCCCACCGGCCGCGCGACCTCCGGCGTCAAGGGCATGGCCTTCCGCGAGGACGACGAACTGCTCTCGATGAACGTCGTCCGTCCGGGCACCTACGTCTTCACCGCCACGGACGGCGGGTACGCCAAGCGCACCGGCGTGGACGAGTACCGTGTCCAGGGACGCGGCGGTTACGGCACCAAGGCGGCGAAGATCGTCGAGGGCCGCGGCTCGCTCGTCGGCGCACTCGTGGTCGACGAATCCGACGAGATCATGGCGATCACCCTCTCGGGTGGGGTGATTCGCACAAGGGTTTCCGAGGTTCGTGAAACCGGACGTGACACGATGGGCGTCCAACTGATCAACCTCGGGAAGCGCGACGCGGTCGTGGGCATGGCCCGCAACGCGGAAGCCGAGGACGAGGAGACTGCGGAGGACGAGGTCGCTGGCACCGAGTCCACCGAGACGGCCGAGGGTGCGGAGACGGTGGTCGACGGAGACGTCGAGGCCTGAAACGAACCGCAGACCGGTGATGCCGCGTCCACAGAGAGGACGCGGCGCCACCGGACGCCGACCAGTTCCGGGCAATCCCGCCGGGCGCTGGATGACGAGTGACGAAGCAGGGCGGCGCCGCCGCCCTGGTGGGAAGTGCGGGAGGACCAGGTGAGTGGAGCCACGGGTGCTGCGGGAGGAACCTCCGGCGGCCGTCCGGGCGCGCAGGGCGGGGGGTCGTACGGCGGCGTACCGCAGCCGCCGACCGAGCACTCGGCCGCGTCCACCTCGCTGATGCCGTCGGCCGGGGGCGCGGGGCAGAGCGGCGCGGCCTACGGCGGTCAGACGCCTCCGCCGCCGGGCGCCGCGGCGTCCGGCTCGGGGGGCTTCTCCCAGCCGACCACGTACGCCAAGGGGCAGCCGACCCCGGCCCGGGGCACCCGGACCTCCGGCAACACGCCGCCGGGCGGCACCCCCGTCCCCGGGGCGGCCCGCCGCCCCGCCGGCGCGCCCGCGGCGGCCGGTCCCGGCCTCGGCCGGACCCGCAAGGCCCGGCTGCGGGTGACCAAGGTCGACCCGTGGTCCGTGATGAAGGTCAGCTTCCTGCTGTCGCTGGCCGTCGGCATCATCATCATCGTGGCCTCGGCCGTGCTGTGGATGACGCTGGACTCGCTCGGCGTCTTCGACTCGCTGAGCAAGACCCTCAAGGACGTCACGGGCTCCGACAGCACCGGCGGCGTCAACCTCATGGACTACGTCGGCTTCGGCAAGGTGATGACCTTCACCACGCTGATCGCCGTGGTCGACGTCGTCCTGCTGACCGCGCTGTCCACCCTCTCCGCGTTCATCTACAACGCGGCGGCCGGCTTCACCGGCGGCGTCGAGCTGACCCTGGCCGAGGAGGACTGATCCCGGCCGGGTCCTGACCCGCGCTCAGTTCCCCGTCCACGGACGGAATGTACGGGCCCCACCGGCTGTTGCAGCCGGTGGGGCCCGTTCGGCATTCGGGTGACAGCCGGCACCCCGCGGCGTGCCGCCCGGAAGCCGGTCGGCCGCGGTGGGATTAGCTGGGTGGCGCCCGTTCCGCGCCTGGGAGTGCCGCAGGCCGCCCCCGGTCCGCCCGACCGGGCCGGGTGGGTTCAGCAGGACGACTGGACGGAGGCGCCGCGGTGGCGAAGCTCGCAGGTCAACTGGTCGAGGCCCTGGAAGGGCTGCTGGGGGTTCCGGTACCGCTGCGGGTCCGGGTCTGGGACGGCAGCGTCGCCGGGCCGCCGGGGGCGCCCACCGTGGTCCTGCGCAACCGCCGGGCACTGCGCCGCTTGCTCTGGCAGCCCGGCGAGCTGGGCCTCGCCCGCGCCTACGTCGCCGGGGACCTGGAGGTCGCCCCCGGCACCGACCTCTACGAGGTGCTCTCGGCGGTCGGCCGGTTCGCCGAGCGGCCGGAGATCCGCACGCTCGCCCTCGGACCGCGCGACGTCCTCGGCGCCGGGGGCCGCCGGGTCCTCGCGGCCGCCCTGCGGGCCGGGGCGCTCGGCCCCGAGCCGGTGCCGCCCCGGGAGGAGGTCAGCAGGGCCCGGGAGCGGCTGCACAGCCGCAACCGGGACCGCGCGGCCATCAGCCACCACTACGACGTCGGGAACGACTTCTACGGCCTCGTGCTGGGCTCCTCGATGGTCTACTCGTGCGCTTACTGGACGCCGGGGGCGAAGAGTCTGGAAGCCGCCCAGGAGGCCAAGCTCGACCTGATCTGCCGCAAGCTCGGTCTGCGGCCCGGGATGCGCCTGCTGGACGTCGGCTGCGGCTGGGGCTCACTCCTGCTGCACGCGGCGGAGCACTACGGGGTCATCGCGGTCGGCGTGTCCATCTCCACCGAACAGGTCGCGCTGGCCCGCGCCCGGGTCGAGGCGGCCGGCCTGACCGACCGGGTCGAGGTCCGGCTCCAGGACTACCGGGAGATCACGGACGGGCCGTTCGACGCGATCTCCAGCGTCGGGATGGCCGAGCACGTCGGCTCCGAGCAGTACCGGATCTACGCGGAGGGCCTGTACCGGCTGCTGGCCCCCGGCGGCCGGCTGCTCAACCACCAGATCGCCCGCCGCCCCGACCACCCCGGTGAGCCGCACCGCACCAGCCCCTTCATCGACCGCTACGTCTTCCCCGACGGCGAGCTCTCCCCCGTCGGTTCCACCGTGGCCCGGCTGGAGGAGGCCGGCTTCGAGGTCCGGGACGTCGAGTCGCTGCGCGAGCACTACGGGCTGACCCTGCGCGAGTGGGTGGCCAACCTGGAAGCGCACTGGACGGAGGCCGTCCGGTTGGTCGGCCGGGGCCGGGCCCGGGTCTGGCGGCTGTACATGGCGGCCTCCGCGCTCGCCTTCGAGCAGAACCGGATCGGGATCAACCAGGTCCTCGCCGTTCGCGGCACCGAGGGTGGGTCGGCGGGCCTCCCGCCGACCCGCGAGGAGTGGCTGCTGCGCCCCGCCGCCGGCACGCCGCAGCTGTTCGCCGGGATCCCCGCCGCGGCCCCGGCCGATCCGGATTTGGGGGATCGGCCGTCGGTCCGCTAATCTTTCAGTGCGGCGAGGGCCTATAGCTCAGACGGTTAGAGCGCTTCCCTGATAAGGAAGAGGCCACAGGTTCAAGTCCTGTTAGGCCCACCACCGCGAAGGCCCCGGAGTGATCCACTCCGGGGCCTTCGACGTTTTCGCGGATCGGCCGGATTCCGGTACGCTTTCTGTTCGGCGAGGGCCTATAGCTCAGACGGTTAGAGCGCTTCCCTGATAAGGAAGAGGCCACAGGTTCAAGTCCTGTTAGGCCCACCTCCCCGAAGGCCCCGGAGTGATCCACTCCGGGGCCTTCGACGTTTTCGGGCTGTTGAGCAGGCCGACGGAGGCGGCGCCCGGGCCGTACGGGCCCGGCCCGCACGGGCCCTCCCCGGGCCGGTCGCACCCGGGCGGAGCGGCCGGTAGGAGGTGCTGCGTCAATCCTCGGACCGGACCGCCGGGTTGGCCGCACCGGTGGCTGGTCACGATTGGGACACCGGTGTGTATCATCGGCCGCAAGGGCGGTCTGGCACCCGGCCGCCCGTTCGCGCTCGAAACACAACTGGACTCGTCGGCCCGGTCAGTCAGGCCGGATCCGGCTCTTGAGTCCACCAACGCAAGAAGGACGAGGTCCCGCGGTGAAGAAGCTTCTCCTGGTCGCCCTGGTCGCCCTCGGCGGCTTCTTTGTCTACCGTCAGGTCCAGGCGGACCGCGCCGAGCAGGACCTGTGGACCGAGGCCACCGACCCGGTCCCGGCCGGTCGCTGAATCCGGGCGATCTGACGATCGACGGTCTTCGGAGGCGCCGACCCGCGCCTCCCGGGCCGGCCGGCCCGGTCGACCGACCGGACCGGCCGCACCCGGGGAACGGCACTGCCGACGGGGGACGGCGCTGGGAAACGCGCCGGAACCCGGTACGCTAGTGCCCGTTGGCACGCGCGGTGCCGTCGAGGGGCATTAGCTCAGTTGGTAGAGCGCTGCCTTTGCAAGGCAGATGTCAGGAGTTCGAGTCTCCTATGCTCCACAGTTCGTAGCAGTCACCGATCGGCCGCCGGAGGTCGTCGATCCCGAGGTCGTGGGGCCGGACGTGGTGGAGCCCGAGGTGGTCGAGCCGGACGTCGTGGGGCCGGACGTCGTGGGGCCCG